>NZ_JAJAFX010000009.1:0-116584 GCF_025384845.1 Photorhabdus temperata
ATATCGGCCAGGACCGGATCGACCTCCCTTAACGCCACATCCAGTTTGAGTTTTTCGAGCTGACGCAGACGGCGCCAGATTTTGGTCCCGATAAAGCCCAGTGCCAGCAGCAGAATAATGACGGTCGCCAGCCAGCGGGCGGAGAGATTTTCCAGCGGGTGGGTTTGTCTGAACTGCCAGCCGGGTCCCCACCACCATATCCAGATGAGGGCAATACAGGGCAGGAGGGCCAGTATCAGCGAGGCGGTGGCTTTGAGCGGCGGCAGGCGCGGCATCGCCGGTTTTTTGATATTTTTCAGAAGAAGAGAGAGCCAGTTCATGGGTTAACGCTCCTGTTGGTCATCGTATCCTTTGAGACGGCGGTCATGGCGGCTTTTTCTGCCAGTGCCGCCAGCAGGCCGGGCTCCCAATGGGTGAGTGACAGGTGTTGTCCTGCCTGTAACAGATGCCGGTAATGTTGTTGCGCCAGGGCCGTCATACCCGCCTGTTCAAGCAACTGTGCCGTGAGCAGCTGACCGTAGAATTGATCCCGGGGTTCGGTCAGTTGTTGCTGGTGCTGTTCTGCCGCGTTGAGGGCGGCCTCCAGTCCGTGCTGCCGGAAACATTGCCAGATGGCTTCCTGATCCGGTGTTGCGCCGCCGTTAACGGCCGTCGTCGCCGGCGGTTGCAGCCAGTTCAGGGTTGAGGATGAGATAAACGGACTCCTGTCGGAAAAATAGAGAGTCTGTAAAACCGGCAGGCGTGCAAGAAAGGCGTTCAGTTCATCACGGATGGCCCCGGCGACGGCGGCATAGCCGAGTTTTTCGGCAGCCTGAGCCGCGATAGCGTGGCCGTCAAGCCAGTAGGGGGCGAGGGTCAGGCTCTGTTCTATCTGTCGCAGCAGGGATTTATCAGCCGTGGGCAGTTTTGCCAGATAATCCGCGGTCCGGTCTGCCGAAGTGGGTGCCAGCGGGGTTTTGCCTTCACTGTTGGCCATCGGTGCGGTGGTCAGGGTGTGCCAGATGGCATAACGGCGCAGACGGTAACCTGTAGCGGTGTCGGGCTGGCGTTCACACAGGAGATCAGCGACGGTGAGTAAGGTTTGTTTCCAGGCTTTTTCACTGGAGCTGTCTACCGCGATATCCGGTGCCGGTGTCAGCGCTGAGGTGACCGCGGGTTGTGTGGCGGTTTCTGTTGATTCAACCGGTGCGGCTACGGGTTTTGGCGCGGGTTTGCGAGCATAGCGGGGGCGCAGCTGGTCGATCTCTTTAGCCAGGGCGGGTTCATCGGTATGCCAGCATTGCGCCAGATGAGCCAGTGCGCCTTGCGCCTCTTCGCGCTGAGTCTCATCAGCCTGTTCGCAGAAGCCGGCCTGAGCAGAATCAAAGCGTTTAATGACCTGTTGTGCCAGGCGACGTTTGAGCAGGGGTTTTTGCGGCCAGGCTGTCTGCCAGTAATGCTGAATGTAATCGGCCAGCAGCTCCATTGCCAGTATCAGTTCAGCGGGATTGCTGCTGTGTTGTAATGTGCGCAACAGATGAACCATCAGCCTGAAATCTTTGCTTTTTTCGCTGAACAGTTGCAGCGCCTGACGCTGGATCTCTTCAATGTCGAGGGTGGAATGGGCCAGTGAGCCCAGCTTAACCATTTCCCCGTCAATATATTCCCAGGCGGGTTCGTTTTCATCCAGCTCCTTGCCAATCAGTTCATCCGATAAGGGGGTCAGCAGGAGTGCCTGCCAGTCAAATTGTTTCCTGATATCCATGGGATCACCAACGACAGGCGGTGCGTAAAGGTTTCACCGCCTGTTCCAGTTGAGAAATGTTGAATGTTATCTGACTTCCGTTGTCAGTTTTGATGGTCAGGGTGTGGCCTGTCATCAGTCGTTTAAGTTGTTCAATGCCTGGTAGCCCACGGCTGGATTCCAGCAGGTAGCCATTTTCGCGTAAGAACCAGTCGGCGCTGAATTGGGTTATGTCAGTCGAAATCATCACTGTGCCACTGTCTTGTGGTTTAGCCAGGGCGACCTGTATCCGGGTGATGCTATCGATGCAACTTAGCATCAGTACCGGCCGTGGTGGCAGAACACCGATCGCGGGCGTGGTGAGTATGACGCGGTTCGGTATTCCTTCGGATTGGGTAGTGATAAAACCGGTTGAGTGGTCAGTTCGTTTCATTTCCTGTTCCATTGCCTGTCTCCAAGCTGGGCCGGTTTTTTCTAACGGGATAACGGCAATGTTATCCACTTTATCCAATAGACGGTCATAGCAATCGAGTCTGATCAGCGGTGAAGGTTCTGAACGACATTGCTGTAAGGCCAATAGTGGGGGCTCTGTTGTGGTTTCCTGAGCTGGCTGAATATCAGGTGTGCCCGTCAGAGATGCGATTAATGAACTGACAAGTAGCAAGAAGCTCATAGTTTACACCTGTATTTCGCCAGCTTATAAGTCAATGTGCGGGGAGCAATTCCCAGGCTTTCAGCAATTTGTTTGGTGTTGTTGCCGTAAATATGCTGGCGTTGTATCAGCACCGCACATTCAAACTCTTCGATTGCCTGAGGCAGGTTGTCAATTTTGCTGTAATCGTGAGAGACGCTGGCCGATGTTTTGTTTTCTGCTGTGGTGCTCAATGAAGCCAATAATTCATCAAGCTGTTTCTCTTTTTGGCGCTGGGTCTGGAAGACCTGGCGGATCTGGCGCAGTTGTTCACGCAGTTGTTCCAATTCCTGCAATCTTTTTAGCCGGTGCTGCATCACATAGCAGTAGATGTAAAACATGTTGCTATCGTCAGCAAAGCGACTGACATCTTCGGCGAAAACAGCAATGACACCACATGCTTGTCCGTTGCAGTTAAATAGCGGGATGGCATGTAGACCGCAGCGGTGGGGAAGCTCTTCTACAAAGGTGCGAAAGTTTTGATTGTCTACCCGCACTCCTTGATTGAGTGACCCCCAAGTTGTGGGGGTTCCTTTGTACAGGATTTGTACCAGCGGATGGTTGATATCGCCAATATTGACGTCCAGTTGCAGAGCGCTTATTTGGTTTGGCGCTGGCAGCCGGTAGCATTCAAGGCGGTTTTCATTCATGTTAAGCAGAGAAACCAGCAAGGCGTCAAAACGCTGGCGTTGGTGATTCACTTGAAGAAAGTGGTGAACCAGCTGCTCAATAGAGTCATTTTCCAATAACGCTAATGCGCTTTTCAGCCGTTGTTTCATGGTATCTCCTCAACCGCCACGTTGAATTCATGTGTATCAACGGTCAACTGGATGGTACTGATCTGTTTTCCTGAAGCCATTTTTTGCAACAGCAGCAGGGATAGTGGCGGCAACAAAGCGCCATCAATGATCGATTCCAGCATACGTGCGCCGTTTTCAGCTCGGGTTGCTCGTTGCAGTATCTCTTCAATGACATCGTCACTGATGGTGACTTCGGCATTGAAACGTTGACGTAATAAGTTATCAAGGCGGACCAGTTTGCCCTGGATAATGGTTTTCAAGGTGTCGTATCCCAATGGCAGATAAGGCACCACTTCCATTCGCGCCAGTAGTGCCGGTTTGAAGAAAGCCGCCAGTTCAGGGTAGAGCAGGTCGTTCATCTCTTCCGGTTTATCAGCGTTATCAACAATGGTTTGATAGCCCAGGTTGGAGGTCAGGAAGAAGGCAACGTTTTTGCAATCAATCACCCGACCTTCACCATCGGCCAGTTCACCTTTGTCGAATGCCTGATAGAACAGGTTCAGTACGTCAGGGTGGGCTTTTTCCACTTCATCAAGCAGGACGACGGAGTAAGGTTTTTGGCGAATAGCTTCGGTGAGTACGCCCCCTTCACCATATCCTACATAGCCCGGAGGTGAGCCAATCAGGCGGGAAACGGTGTGTTTTTCCTGAAATTCAGACATATTAATGGTGGTCAGGTATTGACGGCCTCCGAACATTAATTCCGCAATTTGCAAAACGGTTTCGGTTTTACCAACACCGCTTGGCCCTACCAGCAGAAAAGCGCCCAGTGGGCGACCGGGGCGACGCAGGTCGGCTCTGGCTGTCAGCAGATGTTGATGCAGACATTTGATGGCGAGATCCTGCCCTTTGATGCTTTGTCCCAGATGGATTGGCAGTTCAGTGACAACAGAGAGTTCACTTTGTGAAAGACGATTAAGTGGTACGCCGGTCCATTCAGCGATAACCGCCGCAATCTGGTTTTTATTCACATGAGGAGAAACCAGTGTTTGTTGTTGCTGTAACTGCTCCAGCTGTTGGTTAAGTTCAGCCAGTTTGGCAATCAATTCTTCGGTTGTTACTTCTGCGGATGATGCGCCCTCTTCTGTTTCATCAGTTGTTTCATCCGTTAATAGCTGACGGCGCAGTTCAATAATTTGCTGAACCAGTTGCTGTTGTTGCTGCCAACTGGCTTCCAGTTCAGTTAGTTTTTCTGTTGTTTCTTGCTGTTGCTGCTGTAGTTCATCCAGTCTGTCAGTATGTTGGTTCAACCCCATCCGTTGTTCCCTTGCCAGCACATCCGATTCCATTTTTTGCTGGTGGAGCTGGTTTTTCAGTGCGGAAATCTGACGCGGAGGGGCTGTTAGGTTGATGGCAACACGTGCACAAGCGGTATCCAGTACATCAATCGCTTTGTCTGGTAGCTGGCGACCGGAGAGGTAGCGGTCACTTAATACCGCAGAGGCTTTCAGCGCTTCGTCATCGATCAATACGCCATGAGCCTGTTCATAGATTGCCCGCAGGCCACGCATAATAATAGTGGCTTCTTCCGCTGTCGGTTCGGCTACTTTTACCAGTTGGAAACGGCGGGAGAGGGCCGCGTCTTTTTCGAAATATTTTTTGTATTCGCCCCAAGTAGTTGCGGCGATAGTTTTCAATTCACCACGAGCCAGGGCGGGTTTCAGCAGGTTGGAGATATCCAGCCCGCCCTGTTGATTGCCCGCGCCAATCAGCGTGTGGGCTTCATCAATGAACAGAATAACCGGTACGGATGACTGGCTGATTTCACTCATGATGCCTTTGAATCGTTTTTCAAATTCACCTTTTACTGCCGCTCCCGCCTGTAACGCGCCCAGATCGAGTGTCATCAGTTCACTGTTGCGCAATTTTTCCGGTACCTGGTTGTCGATAATGCGTAAAGCCAGCCCTTCAATCAGTGCGCTTTTACCCACGCCCGCTTCACCCACCACAATTGGGTTGTTTTTACGGCGACGGCAGAGAATATCGATCATCAGGTCGATTTCGGTGTCACGGCACAGAACCGGATCGAGTTTTCCCTGACGGGCCTGTTCTGTCATATTCTGGGTAAAACGGGCGAGCAGGCTGTCACTGTTGGCGGCGGTTTTGCCTTGTCCATTTTTATCGTTCTCCACAACAGGTTGTTCGGCAGAGCCGGCAGTCCATTGTGTGAAATTCTGACGCAGCAATTCGCGGTTTATTCCCGACAGAAGACGAGCAGATTGTGGTGTCAGGTAGCGTAACGGGCTGAACAGCAATGTCATCAGCATGACACCGCTGCGTAATTCTTGATGCTGCATTTCGGTTGATGCTAACAGCCAGCTATCTTGTAACCACTCTACCAGCATCGGGGAGAAGTTGGGGTAGGCTTGAACCATTGTTTGATGGTGAGGGATCATTTGATCAAGCTGCTCTTTTAGCAAGTCACTGTCCACCTCGGCTTGACTGAAGATCGCTCTGACATCACTGAGAGGTGTGTTGATCATTTGCAGCAGTAGCTGAGAGACAGTGATCTCAGGTTGCTGCTGGCTGACACACTGTGCCGCCGCCGTTTCCAGAGCGTGCCGGGTCATCGGATTTAAGCGGTTAACTAATGTGGGTAGATCAATCTGGATCATCGGTTCTTTCCTAGCTCAGTAAATTATTTAGCTGTTGTAAGATGTTCTCGGTCTGGCTGTACAGCCGGACAGCATAGAAGCCATAAACCACGGCGAGCAGCGCAGTGCCGCTCCAGAACAGGTGTTTGATGGTCAGACGTTTACCCAGTCGGTAGCGGCCATCACGCTCGTTAGCGTTACTGTGCAGAATGGTTGCTGGCGCTTCTCCCCGCAGTGTGTGCAGTTGTTGGTGTAACCGGCGGAATAAATGTTCAAAATCATCACCTTTCTGCGAAGCCACTTTGTAGCGGCCACGGTAGCCAAGGCAGAAGCAGAGATAGATAAATTCCAGCAGATGCTGATAGCGCTTAGGTTCACCCATTAAACGCTCTAGCAACTGAAAGACTTTTTCACCACCCCAGGTTTCATTGTGAAATCTCACCAGTAGTGATTGTTGTAACCACTCATTTTTGCTGTTCCAGCCATGCCCCAGTGCGGTTTCGTCAATGAAGGTACAGAGCATGTAGCGGAAAGAGACAATCGCGCCCGGTTCATAACCTTTAGTTTGCAGAAATTGTTCGATTGCCTGAATATCGGTCACGACCTGTTGGTAAAGTTGGTCCGGCAGCGGCTGATCACCCATGTCTTTCATTCGCATCACCATGCCAAGCAGCGGTGTGGCGGCATCAATCATTGGGTTCAGGCTTTCTCCACGCAGCGGTAACTGATACTGACGATGCGAAACAGCATCAGTGACTTCCGGCGTTAGAGCCGGGTTGTCATTAATGGCTTCGGTTTTCATTAGTCACTCCCATTGCTGACTGCCCAGAATTGCATGTCTAATCCAGGGAAGTCCCCCGAGACATGGAAGGCAATGGTGGTGCCTTTCAGAATCTCTTGCCACGCCGTGCCTTGTTGATCAAAACGGAAATAGGTGTAGCCGGCGTGATAAGGCAACTGACGTGGAGCCGCAGGAAGCGCGACCAGTTTTACGCCAGGCAACTGGACGCTGACCCTTTCGCGGATTTTTTCCAACGATGTGACTTTAGTTTGCTGAGGGAATTGGCGGAGTAATTGATCCTGTGGCATCTGTGCGCGGATTGCCAGAATGAAATCCGCTTTGGTCAATACATCACGATCATAAATGTTTGCCACCTGGATACCATTTGATTGATTTTGTAATTTAATTGGGATCGCGCGCGGGGTCAGGACAACACCCAGTGCTTCGCGCATGGGGATCATGGTTTCCTTGAATGTCTTCGTGAGATTGTCATGAGTGTAATCCGGTACAATGCCAACCTGACGCGATGCAGCCGTGAATGTTCTTAGTTCACCACAGGTTTGGATCAACTGAGTGAAAAAATCTTGTGGGTGCAGAATGGATTGTCTGGCGTAGTGGTTAAACCATGGCTGAACCCGGTTAACTAACTGGAGCATCATAAATTCAGCAACATCAGCTACTCCTTGCTGACTAGGTGAACCAATCCGATCAGAGAGTGATCTGCCTCGTTCTATCAGTGCCATATTCACTTCATCCATGTAGATTTTTAACCGGCTGGAAACATTGATGGATGTACAGGTTGGCACGAATTCTTCATCCAGTATGAGAGTCCCAGTCGGCAACTTTTCTATTATCTGGCATAACGGCAGCAAAGAGAACGCGCTGAGATCCTCTGAGCCCTGTTTCAAAACCGGTGTCAGTTGTGCCAGCATGAGCTGGCTGACATCACCGCCATCAGTGTGCAGGTCACGGATATCCGCCGTATGTTCACGGTAGCGTACAGCCCCGGCCTGATCGGATTCCGAATGGGAGATTTCATTGAGGGTGTCGTTGGCTATTGGTAGCGCCAGGTAGATACTTTTGCTGTTGCTATCGTGCAAATTCTCTACATCAAGTGGCTGAGGCGTGACATCCTGATGCGGAATAGAGAACACGGTGCCATCCGGCATGATACCGCTGGCTTCGGTGATACCGATACGCCCCAGAGCGAGAAGATCCTTGTCAATAGTCAGGGAACTGAAACCGTAACCGTAACTGGTTAAGGTTGCCAGGCGGCTGTGAGCCAGATAGTCATTATGTTTTTGCTGTTGTTGGAAGTGTTGTGGCTTGATAAATAATCCTTCGCGCCAAATCACCCGATTTTTACCTGACATAATTATTGCTCCTCTTTTCTAAGTTCAACTTCGTTCGCTCTGATGTGCACCAAGATGTGGTATTGCTGTCCTGTGTCTTTTACTTTGATCACTTTTTTCCATTCAGATTGATTGATATCGGCATAACGAACGATGACGCCGATGTAACGGCTATTTTTTTCCAGTGGGATGACTGGCAACGGTTTGTACTGCCCCGGCAATAAGGTGTAATCCTGATGGTTGATGTAATTTTTCCCCAGCGCTTTATCCAGTTTGTCGCTCTCAAGCTGATCATAATCAGCGGCAAGCAGGCGGGAATCTTCACTGAGATAGATCAGATGCATTTCAACCGGCGTGGGTTCGCCATTTTTGTTGGGATTGATATCAGGCTCTGCCAGCAAAGTGATCGCCGCGGTGGAAGGTAAATCCGCAGGTTGACCGACCGGGGTCGATGGGTCCCAGACAACCTGTCCGACTTTCTTCGTAGCCTGCCATGCACCGCTGCAACCGTTTAACATCAGCGCTGCCAGCAATACAAACCATAAGGTGTGATTACTGAACCATGAGGTATTACCGCCGGAGCGTTTCATTACTGGCTATCCTCTAAACCCTGACGCAGAGCGCGGTCATAAGCTTGTTCATAGACTTCACTAAACAGTTTTTCGAATCCCTGCTGGCGGCTGGAAGCCAGTTCGCGGTAGTAACTGGTGTACATTTCCCACGCCCAGGTTGCGTCTTTCTCCTGCGTCTCATTACTGCGACGGTATTGAGCGAAACGGTTGAGTAGGTGTTCCGGTGAGAAAGCATCCAACATGGTGTTCAATGCGGCAGTGATCGCGATCCGGTTAGCCTGATAGTGCAGTTGCAGGTTGTGCAGGCTTTCAGCGACGGCGGATGGCGCAGAGAGATGTACCGGGCTTTTTTGATCCGCGAACATCACCTGCATGGTGGTGTCGTAATCCATATTGAGCCGCAGTGGGTTGTCTTCGATAGGGCGTAGTTGCTTATCACGCAGACCATGTTGTGCACGTTGCAATGCCAGTAAGCCTTCAATCGCCGCTTTCATGGTTTTACCCATTTCTTCCAGAAAGTCGTTGGCCTGTTGGCTGTTATGCAAAGGTAATTGTGTGCTCAATCCTCGCATCAATGGTGTGATAGCGATGTGCTGCTGTTCCATGTCCTGATACTGTTCACTTAAAGGTGAAGAGATACTCGGTAAATCAACAAAATCCCGATCCATAGCATTGCCTCTGTTGTCTGAGAGGGGAGAGAAGAATAATGGGGTGTTGTAATGGCCTTGTTGCAGGCTCTGGTTTATTTCATTACTCACTGGGGTTTGGTCCAGTGTGGTCAGATTTTCGCTGTCGAGAACCTTAAGTGGGTCATGGCTAAAATCGTGGTTAATCGTTGGCGCCAAAGAACGATGATCGGTGAAAGTGGTATCTTGGACTGGGTCTTTTTCCATCATGGCGTCCAGTGGATTGCTATAGCTGGAGACAAGCGATTCCGGTGATACCATCATGGGATCAATCCGATCTGCGTCGGAAAAACTGATATGGCTTTTGAGCACCAATTTGCCGACAGTAATTTCATCCCCTTGTTGCAATCGGATGAAGCCGGTACCCGAGGTCAGTGGTGATTGATTCACAAACAGAGGCCCGGCGATCATTTGCAGGCAGAATGCGCCATCACGCCATTGGATAGTAAATTGTGATGGATTGATATTGCCTTTCTGATCTTGAACAGACCAAAGATGGCTTTCGCTGCTGCCGACGGTGCCGCCTTGAGTGGAGAACAAGCAACTGGCAGATTTGCCGCTTTCCAGTTGATCGCTGTTGATCACGCGTAATGAAAGGGTTGGCTGTTGTTTTTCCATCGTCTTTATCCACTAACTGAAATTGTGATAAAGGGTTTCTTTTCCGGCTCGCCGAGAAAGCTGGTCCACCCTAGATTATTGTTTTGTTTCGTACCAAGCACCATGCCGCCCGCTTGGTTTTCGGCCAGCCCAAGACGTAGATCCCAAGCCAATTGATCGCGCAGGACAAAGCAGATAAACATCACCAGTGGCAGGAAATTTTTTCCGTCCGGTAGGAATGACAGGAAGTGTTCACGGGATAGGTCATTGATACATATCATAAATTTACTGTTGTAGCCTTTCACCCAGGAACCGATGGTGAAGTTTTCGCCCAGTATGGACATTTTCACATTTTTCTCACCGTCAGCTGTCAGCGTTTGACCTAAGCGGTTTTGCTGTGATAAGGGAATAGTGACTTTCCTTAATTGCCAGCCGTGCACAGTAACATCCTGTAGATCAAAACAGTGTGAAATCAGGCTGCATATCACTTCCGGCGATCTGCTCGGACTGGCTAGCATCCCGGCATAGGCCAGCATCTTGCTGTGATTGATGTTCAAATGAGTACGATTCACATCACTGCCAAGTCCTACCAGAGAGAACATGCGCTGAGAAAAATCGTCCATCCCGTTTTTGTCAAAACAGATGTAATAACGATATTTCCGCCAGATTTGATAAAGCATGACGACTGAGCGGTGGTTGAAAATATTCAGAAAATTAGTCAGCCGGTTTTCGCCTTGAGCTTCTTCCCATGCCAGTGAATCAAGATAATAGCCAGGCATCGGCGACTGACTGCCATGTAATCCAAGAAAAGAGACTTCTACCTGAAAACGGCCTTGCTCGGTACGTTTCACAGAGACAACATCTCTGGTCGGGAAAGCCAGGCTGGCACTGGATCTGAAACTGATTGATTCCCGGTCTGGGCGATCGGTTTGCCCTGTTTTTTCCCACGCTACCGCCAATTGGTTGAGTAATTCAACCAATTGATAAAAGTTGTATTTTGATACATCCAGTACTCGATTTTCTGTCGAGTTTTTACCTGTTACATCAACGCGTGTTGACCTATTTGTACCGGCCATTGATAACATTCCTGATTATCTAAATTGATCACCTTCAGCATGTGGAAGGAATTAATGCTGGCATATAATGCAAGGAAACGTGACAGTATGGTGCCGAACATATAGAGCTCACCTTCAGAGCTAAAAGCCTGTTGTCGGATATATAATGTTGATTCTGAACCACGTACAGGAAGTCCTTTAAACAGGCGGTCTATTGGTTTCGTTTCAATCCGTTCAATCGCATTCAGCCGTTTTTGTGATGACCGTGATGACTGCCTATTATATATGCTGGGGAGATCGTAGGTACTCAGTACCTGTTTCAGGGAGTCCTTATTCAGTAATGTCATATAATTCAGTGACATATTTGAGATGAGGGACCAGTGATATTCGCCGCTCATCAATGGATAAAGTGGAACGGATGGGCGGGTTATATTACGAAATGACGCAAATGGTGGGCTACCCAGTGAAGCGTAATTAATGTCACCCACCCGTAGTTGCAGTGGCAGTTCGCGGTTGGTGCAGGTCAATTTGATAGAAACATTTTCATGCCTTTCTAGTTCCAATAACTGCGATGCATCGCCACGTACGAAAGAGAGATAGTGCTCAAGCCCTTTGCGGAAAGGGGATTCTTTGACCCTGATACGGAAATAGCGGGTGTTGAGTTCGCTTTCATGCTCGATTTGATGATGAAAACTTTCAAATGGTACATAGCTCCGCTCACTACCGCGCGTGAAGTCGGGTTTACCATCTGGACCAAGCAGATTGCTTTCCACTTTATCAATGGAGAAAATGTCGTAGCGATCAGGATGGCTATAGTTGGCTTTTAATGGATATTCCGCCTGGCTGCCATCCAATAGGATAGCTTCGCTATCCATTGGGAAGAGGTTGATTGCCGGCACACAGTGCAGCCGGAAAGTATCCTGACGAATTTTAACTTCCGGTGGAAGTGCTTCTGAAAAATAGAGATTCAGCGTAAAATCACTGGCTTTAAGATCTGCCGGTAACTTGGGGAAACCCGTGATATCAAAAAACAGAAACCCTTCAGAAAAGCAGAAGTATTCCTGCAAGATGCGATAACCCATATAGGAGTTTTTCGGGTAAGGCAACAGAGCATCTTCCCGGTTAAAACCAACCGGAACGACATCAAAATCCGGCAATGAAATGGTGGTATCGCCTACGATAAGTTTTGCGTCTTCAAGGTAGTAACTGAGCCAAAAATAGAGCTGTGTACTGCTGTAATCATCGCCGCTCAGATAAAAACGCAGCTTATCAAGTTGCAGCTCTTGTAAGCTGAGTTCTGTCTTTGAGGTAAAGTTCAGACCAATAACACCTTGCTCATTGCTGTTATTGACGGAAATGTCCCTGATCGACATTGGAAACAGCCAGACATCACGGCATAAAGTGAAAGTACAGCGGTTATCTCTGTCTGCTTTATTTGCGTTGGTACTGCTTGAGTATATATTTTCATCTTCATCGTCATCATCATTTGCCAACGGACAACTCTGGATTTGCGAGCCGCGCTTAATCTGCGTGGCCTTTGTGACGGTGCCGTCATCGGGTGTGTACTGGATAATCGTCATGCTGGGTGTTGGCCGCAGATAATTTGGCCATAGCATATGCAGTAACCCGTGAGTCAGTTCGGGGAACTGATCATCAATTTTTGCCCGTAAGTTACCGGCAAGGAATGCAAATCCTTCCAACAGACGCTCAACATCCGGGTCAGAGCCTTGTTCAGACAGAAATGAAGCGAGGTGAGGATGTTCAATTGCAGCTTGTTTCCCCAATTGTCTCAGGTAATCCAATTCCTCTCTGAAGTATTTTTCAAGTGACATATTTACTGAGTCCGCTCTAGGCAATAACGCCGGTTGTTATCCAGTTGAATGTTAAATTCAACCACATCATTAATATCATCCAGGGATACCTGGGCACTGATGTGAAAACTCAACAGCAGCGGGTCACTATCATCGTGGATTGCACTGACAGAGACTGACGATATTCTTGGTTCATAACTTCTAATGCAATGTTCTATAGCCTGTTCAATACTTTGCTTAAAGTCAGTTGCGGTGGTTGTGGCGTCATTGAGATCAATAACGCCAAGATCTACCGCACTCTGACAAGCCCCCGGATGGGTATTGAGAACATTATTCAGGTGCCGTCTGATGGAGTTGAGTAGCTCACGCATTCTTGACTGGCGGGAAGAACCGGAGTTCTTCCCCTGAATACGCTCAAACAAGCTGGCAGAACCTTCTCTATTCCAACTGTACAGCGCAGCCATGACTAATTATTCCTTATCCAAACGTCCTACCAGTGACAACTCAAAGCTGGCTCCCATATATTTGAAATGAGGGCGAACTTGCATTGCCACCTGATACCAGCCTGGATCTCCTTCCACATCCAAAACCTGAATTTGGGCAGAACGCAGCGGACGACGGCTGCGGACATCTGTTGGTGGATTTTCCTGATCGGCGATGTACTGTTTCAGCCAGGTGTTCAGTTCACGCTCCAGATCTTGACGCTCTTTCCAGGAACCAATCTGCTCGCGCTGCAACACTTTGATGTAGTGTGCAAGGCGGTTGATGATGAACATATAGGGCAGTTGAGTACCCAGTTTGTAGTTGGTTTCAGCCATTTTCCCTTCGCGGGTGTTCGGGAATACTTTTGGCTTCTGAACTGAGTTGGCAGAGAAGAATGCAGCGTTATCACTGCCTTTACGCATTGTCAGGGTGATAAAACCTTCTTCAGCCAATTCGAACTCACGGCGATCAGTAACCAGAACTTCTGTTGGGATCTTGGCTTGGATTTGTCCCATTGCTTCGAACAGGTGAACGGGTAGATCGCTGACAGTACCGCCGCTTTGCGGGCCGATAATGTTCGGGCACCAGCGATATTTGGCGAAGCTGTCAGTCAGGCAGGATGCTAGCAGATACGCAGTGTTGCCCCACAGGAAATGTTCGTGATCTTTGCTGACATCTTCCTGATAGTTAAAGTTTTTAATTGGGTTTTCAATAGTTGAATATGGCAGACGCAGCAGGAATCGTGGTGTTGTCAAGCCGAGATAACGTGAATCCTCAGATTCGCGTAGAGCACGCCATTTGGTGTGAGCCGGGCCTTCAAAGACGGATTTTAGATCTTTAATTGCTGGCAGTTCGGTAAAGCTGCTGATGCCAAAGAAATCAGGCGCGACAGAGGAGAGGAATGGCGCGTGAGCCATTGCACCAACCGCGCTGACATATTGCATCAGTTTGATATCGGGTGAGCTATTGCTAAACGCGTAGTTACCGATAACCGCGGCAACCGGTTCACCGCCAAACTGGCCATAACCTGTTGAGTAAACATGCTTGTATAAGCCTGACTGGATGATTTCTGGTGAGAATTCAAAATCTTCCAGTAATTCTTCTTTGGTGGCATGGATGATGTTGATTTTGATGTTTTCACGGAAATCTGTACGATCAACCAACAATTTCAGTGAACGCCATGATGATTCCAGCTCTTGGAACTCTTTGGCGTGCATGATTTCATCGACTTGAGTGCTCAGTGTTTTATCAAGTTCAACAATCATTCTATCAACGACAAGTTTGTTGATAGGTTCTTCGTTAGAACCTGTATCCAAAATGCTGCTGATAAAAGCCGCAACACCTTGTTTTGCTATATGGTAGCCGTCATTTTCCGGCGTCATTCTTGCCTGAGACATAATTTCGTCAAGCAAAGAGGTGGTGGACCCTGGGGCTAATGTTGTACTGCTCTCTTCATGCAAGGACATGTTAAAAACTCCTTTTCAGTCAATTACTTTTGATTGACGATTTCAAGCTCTTTTAGAAGTTGTTCGCGGACTTTTTCATCACCCAGTAATTCTTGTAAACGGGTGCGGAACGCTGGAATATTTCCTAACGGCCCTTTGAGTGCGACAAGTGCTTCACGCAGTTCTAAAAGTTTATTTAATTCAGGAACTTTCTTTGCCACGTTATCGGGTGAAAAATCGTTTAATGATTTTATTTCCAGGTTAATTGGCAGGTCATCTCCACTATCATCATTGAGACGATTAGGGACGTTAAATGTGAGATTGATGTTTGCTTCATTCATCACAGAATTAAAATTATTTTTGTGCACAGAAACAGCTTGACGTTCTTCAATTGGCGTATCTTCTTTCGTCCCTTTAAGATCACCGACAATAAGTAAATTAAGTGGTAATTCGATTTCAGCTACTTGATCACCGGTATTAGGAACGTATTTTATATTAATCCTTTCCTTCGGTGCTACACTGCCTGGGCTATTTTTACTCATATTAAAATCCTTCGGGTAATACAATTTCGGCAATTAGGAATTATTTGATAACAATATTGATGAGAGAGTTGCCCCTGATACCTACCTATTATGTGATGGATAACATAAAAATCCCTCCTGATTTAATGAAACGGAGGATTGACTGCATTGAATTGGGTAGTAAGCCGACTTGTATGAGTATATAGATAAATACGGATTCAGAATATTCTTACTCATCGAGCAATAGCATCAATATAGACAGCTCTGCAAAGCAGAGTGTCGCATTTTGTTTTTTTATTGTAAAGATAAAACATAGGCAGATATACCCCTCTATTCGGCCTTTTGGTAATTTTATTATATTTTGCAATAATTTACGCTTTGATCTTTTCTTAAGCTATTTCTTTGTCAAGTCCCCCAATATAGTAATATTAGCAGCTATTTTTCTGGGTATTTATAAATTTTTAGTGATTTTTTGTTTCATTGTGTAACAAAGTGTTTCCAAGTGTATTTCTGTTTACATCTTGGAGTTAGTTTCACATTGTAAATATTATTTTCGTTATTAATCAGGTGGGTGATTTTGATTTTTTGATCTATTTATCAATTTTTAATTGACCAAGAAACAATTTTTCTTGACTTTATTTAAGTCTTTATATTTCATATTGATATGTAATTTTTTCTCTAAAGGGAATTATTGTTATCAGTTAATTGTTCTGTTTATTTTTAAAAAACAATATTATTTTATTATAATGGCATTAATTATAATATTTATGTTTGCTGGTGATGGGCAAACAATTTTGCAATTTAGATTTTATTTTGAAATGAGCTGTTTGGTATTTATTATTCATTTCAGCGTTCATACATTTGTAAGTGATTTTTTTCAAAATGAAATAGTTACTATTGAAATTAATATGAGCGCTACCTTAAATATGTTGACACAATTTCTTAAAGGATATTTTCATGCCAACTCCATGTTATATTTCCATCACTGGAAAAACCCAGGGTAATATTACCGCTGGTTCATTCACTGCTGAGTCAGTGGGTAATATTTATGTTCAGGGGCACGAAGATGAAATGCTAGTTCAGGCATTTGATCATGTAGTTACCGTACCAACTGATCCTCAATCAGGTCAGCCTTCTGGTCAGCGTGCTCATAAACCATTCCGTTTTACAGTTGCATTAAATAAATCGGTTCCATTGCTTTATAACGCATTGGCTTCTGGTGAAATGCTGACGAATGTGGAATTGAAATGGTACCGCACTTCTGTTGAAGGAAAACAAGAGCATTTCTTCACAACTCAGTTGGAAGATGCCACTATTATCGACATTGATTGCAAAATGCCTCATTGTCAGGATTCAACAAAATCTGAATTTACTCAGTTGGTTCGTGTTTCTCTGTCTTATCGTAAGATTAACTGGGAACATACAACCGCAGGTACTTCTGGCGCAGATGATTGGCGCGCACCTATTGTTGCCTGATAGGTAATATAATCATTCAGCCAATGGAATATCTTTTCATTGGCTGAAAAGCTTAGTTGTTTTATTAAAATTCAGGATTATTAATAACTACCTTCAATTTCTTTCAGTTTATTTTATTCTTTTTCTTTTCTATTTTTTACACGTATTATTTAACGATTTTACTAAATGTTTCCGATAACAATCAGTCATCTTTTTATGCTTTTACTTTAGCTATTTTTCCTGGTTACAGTGGATGTTAACATTTTTCAGTGCTTGTTCTAAGCTGGAGATTCGATAAGCATCAACATGAAATCTTGCATATTTAAGTAATCGTTTAATGTCTTGTTTTTTTATCTTACAACTTTTGCGTATTTATGGTATGTAAGTGTTTCTTATGATTGGCAGTGAGAACACAGGTAGCAGCACTTTCTTAAATACCATAATTTATCCTGATAAAATGTTTTACCTATCCTAAACGTTAATAGATATGACAAGATTGCTTTTCTGAGTTTGATATTCAGGATCCTGCCATTTTTATCGCTAATGGGGCTATAATGATGCCTTACCATCTGTCCCATCTACTGGGATGGGTTTTTAGTTGTCAGGTATTCCATACTGGCAAGTAATCTATTCTCTGCTCTGGGATCTAAAACCTAATGCTAAGTTATCGCCACAGCTTTCACGCCGGTAATCATGCCGATGTACTGAAACACACTGTACAAAGCCTGATCATTGAATCTCTTAAAGAAAAGGAAAAACCTTTCCTTTATTTGGATACTCATGCTGGTGCAGGCCGCTATCAACTCAGCGGTGAACGCGCTGAACGTACTGGTGAGTATCTGGAGGGGATTGCCCGCGTCTGGCAGCGTGAGGATTTACCACAAGAATTGAAAGTTTATATGAGTGCAGTAACTGCACTAAATCAGAGTAGTCATTTACGTTATTATCCGGGATCGCCTTTAATTGCCCGCCATTTGTTGCGACAGAATGATAAGCTTAATCTGACTGAACTGCATCCGAGTGACTATCCTTTATTACGTAATGAATTCTCCCGTGATAACCGCTCTAGGGTTGTGCGTGAAGATGGTTATCAGCAATTAAAATCACAATTGCCGCCACAGAGTCGTCGTGGATTTATCCTTATTGATCCTCCTTATGAGCTGAAATCTGATTATCAGGCGGTTATTCAGGCCATTCAGGAAGGTTATAAGCGTTTTGCCACAGGTGTTTATGCGTTGTGGTATCCGGTGGTATTACGCCAGCAGATCAAACGTTTGGTTAGAGATCTGGAAGCAACGGGCATTCGCAGTATTTTGCAAATTGAGCTGGCTGTCCGGCCTGATAGTGATCAACGGGGGATGACCGCTTCTGGCATGATCGTAATTAATCCCCCCTGGAAGCTGGAACAGCAGATGAAATCGGTGTTGCCGTGGTTACACAAAGTTCTGGTGCCGGAAGGAACAGGCCACACATTGGTTAAATGGATTGCACCAGAATAACTTTCAGCGATGGCAGTAAGAGCCAGAACCATCACAACTGATTGATACTTTTTTGTCAAAATAGGCTATCGGGTATTCACCCTTTACACTGACTAGATGGAAACGATCCAAATGAGCAAACATTACAACTATATAGCAATTGGTGGTGGCAGCGGTGGCATTGCGTCAATTAACCGGGCGGCTATGTATGGGCAGAAATGTGCCCTGATTGAGGCTAAAGCATTAGGGGGAACTTGCGTTAATGTGGGATGTGTGCCGAAAAAGGTGATGTGGCATGCGGCGCAAATTGCTGAATCTATCCGCCAATACGGGCCGGATTACGGCTTTGATACCACTGTCAACCGCTTTGACTGGAAGACACTGATTGCCAGTCGTACTGCTTATATTGATCGTATCCATCAATCTTATGAACGTGGTTTGGGTAATAATAAAGTTGATGTGATCCAGGGTTTCGCCCATTTTGTTGATGCACACACCGTTGAAGTGAATGGAGAGAAAATAACCGCAGATCATATTTTGATTGCGACGGGTGGGCGTCCTGTACGTCCTGATGTACCAGGCGCGGAATATGGTATTGATTCTGATGGTTTTTTTGAACTGGAAGAGATGCCAAAACGGGTTGCGGTTGTTGGTGCGGGTTATATTGCGGTGGAAATCGCTGGCGTATTGCACGCACTTGGCAGTGAAACCCATCTGTTTGTGCGTCAACATGCACCTTTGCGTACTTTCGATCCGATGATTGTTGAAACACTTCTGGAAGTTATCAATACCGAAGGACCCACTTTGCATACTGAATCTGTGCCGAAAGCAGTGATTAAAAATGTGGACGGTAGCCTGACTTTGCAACTGCAAAATGGCAAAGAACAAACCGTTGATGCTTTGATCTGGGCTATTGGCCGTGAACCAGCAACGGATAATCTGAATCTGTCTGTAACTGCTGTTGAGCTGAACGAAAAAGGCTACATCAAGGTTGATAAGTACCAGAACACCAATGTGAAAGGTATTTATGCAGTAGGTGATAACACCGGTGCGGTGGAATTAACGCCTGTTGCGGTTGCAGCAGGTCGTCGTTTGTCCGAGCGCTTGTTTAATAATAAGCCGAAAGAATATCTGGATTACAGTAATATTCCAACTGTTGTATTCAGCCATCCGCCGATTGGTACTGTCGGTCTGACTGAACCTCAGGCAAAAGAGCAGTTTGGTGAAGATCAGGTGAAAACTTATAAATCTTCTTTCACTGCGATGTATACCGCTGTCACTCAACATCGTCAGCCATGTCGGATGAAACTGGTGTGTGTCGGGCCGGAAGAGAAGATTGTTGGCATTCATGGTATTGGTTTCGGAATGGATGAAATACTGCAAGGTTTCGCTGTTGCATTGAAGATGGGAGCAACTAAGAAAGATTTTGATAATACGGTTGCAATTCATCCGACTGCGGCGGAAGAGTTTGTAACGATGCGGTAATAATATTGTCAAAAATTCATCTATACATCTTTTCTATTCTGGAAAATACGTTTAAAGGCCGGTTTTATCCGGCCTTTTGCTTAAAGGGGGATGGGGAGGTGCCACTTTTTGCTTAAATTTTATAAAGGAAGAGCTGCCGGCGGCATTACGGGCCATGTGTGATTTGGATACACGGCGGTTGGACCAATTTCTACAGAACAATTTCCTGAGATGTAAGCTGTGATAATGCGGTGATGTTGTTGAAAACCTTCTTATATATGTTCTAAATTCTGGGCAATATTCCTTAGAAGGCTAGATTTAGCCAGTTTTTTTGAGGCGGATTAAATAAAAGGTATTTAATGTGAAAAAACTTCAACAACAAAGCCGTAGGGCTTTTCTTAGTCGAACTGGTAAGCTCACCACTGTTTGCGCGGCGATTTCCCTGACCGGTGGGATCGTACAGGCGGCGCCGTCAACCGTCGTAGCCGAGGCATCACAGAGGCAGACTACTCTTACGGATCGTCATTACTACCTAAGTGATGTGCTGCTGGAAGAGGGATTTGATTATGACGGTGATACGGTGATCGGCACCCGTACTGCATTATATACGTTGGAAATTAAAGATGGCAGGATCGTTGCTATCCATGCTTCTGGTATGCTGCTTAACACGAATCAGCCATGCTATCAGGCACAGGAGCAGTTGCTGTTGCCCGCCTTCCGCGATATGCACATCCATTTGGATAAAACTTTTTACAGTGGCCCGTGGCAGGCGCCGAGGCCGCGCCAGGGTAAAACCATCATGGATATGATTGCCCTGGAGCAGACTCTGATCCCCAAATTGCTACCCACTTCTCAGCAGCGGGCAGAGAGCCTGATTGCTCTGTTGCAATCTAAAGGCAGTACGGTGGCACGCAGCCATTGCAATATCGATCCGGTTAGTGGTCTGAAAAGCCTGGAACATTTACAGTATGCTTTGGAAAATCACCGTGATGATTTCACTTGCGAAATCGTTGCCTTCCCGCAGCACGGTTTGCTGCATTCCAAAGTGGAAGGGCTGATGCGCGAGGCGATACAGATGGGCGTGCAATACGTTGGCGGGCTGGACCCTACTAATGTGGATGCTGCGATGGAAAAATCACTGGATACTATGTTCCAGATTGCGCTTGATAATAACGTTGGTGTGGATATTCATCTGCATGAGATAAGCCCGGAGGGCGTTGCTGCTATCAACTATATGATTGATACGGTGGAGAAAATACCGGCTTTACGAGGCAAGGTTACTATCAGCCATGCTTTCGCTTTGACCACGTTGGACGAGGGCAAATTGGCAGAAACTGCTTCCCGTTTAGCGGAACAGCAAATCACTATTGCCTCCACAGTACCGATCGGCAGCCTGATGATGCCGTTACCGCAACTCAGTGCCAAAGGGGTGTTTATCATGACGGGTACTGACAGTGTGATTGATCACTGGTCGCCATTCGGCACTGGTGACATGTTGGAGAAAGCTAATTTGTATGCGCAATTGTACCATGGTTCAGATGAGTTTCATCTTTCCCGCTCTATGGCTATTGCTACAGGCGGTGTGTTGCCGCTTAACGACCAAGGCCAGCGTATTTGGCCTCAGGTGGGTGATAAAGCTGACTTTGTCCTGGTGGCAGCGAGTTGTTCTGCTGAGGCGGTGGCACGTCTGCCTACTCGTCAGGCAACGTTCCATCAGGGGCACCTGGTGGCCGGTACTGTAGCCAGGGTTTGATTCGTCCTCACCACTTTAATGATGGCGCTGCCCCGGTAGAGAAAGAGGAATACTGGAAAAAGGCTAATTAATGTGTCCTAAATTAGTGGACCACTACAAAATAGTAAAGCCGGGCAATGGCCCGGCGGAAGGGTTAACGCAGCATCAGAACTTCAGCGAGCCTTGCATATAGAATATGCGCGGCTGCCCGGCGTAGATGCCTTTATTGTTATCATCATAGGAACGGGTGTAATATTCGCGGTCGAAAATGTTTTTCACCCCAAAGGCCAGAGTTAGATTGGCCATTTGTGGGCCGAAGTCATACGCCATGCGCGCATCCCACAGCATAAAGCCCGGAATGCGGCCGGTGCTGCCATCGGCACTTTCCTGTACTGTGTTAGCGTTATCAGCAAACTGGCTGGATTGGAATTCGCTGTTGAGGTTGAAGGTCCAGTTGCCAGGTTTGTAATCCATACCAAGTGTACCTTTATGCTTCGGTGAGAACGGCACTTGATTCCCGTAGGTATCGCCTTTTTCACGAATTTCCGCGTTCACATACGTGTAGTTGGCGTAAACCGAAATGTTCTCCAGTTTAGGCGTAAGCTCGGAAAGATTGTAACGTGCCTGAGTTTCCAGCCCAGTGTGCTGGGTTTTCCCACGTGCCGTAACAGTATCGTTAGTCTGGTTGGAGTCGTATTGATTGTTGAAGTTAATCAGGAACAGCCCCATTTCCGCAGTCAGAGCGCCGTCGTCGTAGCGGGTTCCGACTTCCCAGGTGCGCGCTTTTTCCGGTTCTACATTGCCGCTCCGCACAGCCTTACCAATCTGGCTGTACTGTACGGTACCGAATGAGCTTTCTGTATTGGCATAAAGATTCCAGCTGTCAGTAACGTGATAAAGAACGTTGAGTGCAGGCAGCGGAGCATTGTAGCTTACTTCTTGGCGGGTGCCTTTCAGGTTGTTGTTCTGGGTGGATTTGATATGTTCGAATCGAACCCCTGGCGTGATGGTCCAGTTGCCGATATCAATGCGGTCGTCAATGTACCAAGCATGAGCCTCGGTGACAGAGCGGGTATTACGGTCATAAGGGCTCGATGTGCTGGGTAATTCGCCGCTGCTGGTGGCGGTGTAATAACGCATTTCGTGACTGGATTCATTCACGTAACGGTAGCCAATCCCTACTTCATGGGCTGAAGGCCCTAAATTGAAGAGCTGGCTATAGCGCGGTTCGATGCTGCGCACCCAGTATTCCCGTGGGGAAAGGGTAATGCGTTTGCCCTGCTCGAGATAACCGCTGCGCAAGGTATGGGTATATAAGCTCTGAATATTGAATTTGTGCTGCTGGTCGGGCTGATACTGATAGCTGAGGCTTGCGAGCTGACGGCGGCCCCAGAAGCGATCATATGGGCGAGTGGATTGCCAGCGATTGGCATCGTAATCGGCGCGTGAAAGACCTCCGGGCATATCCGCACTGCCATCATAATATTGCAGCAGGCTGTTGAAGGTGTGCACTTCATTGGGTGCATAGCGGCTTTTGAGCATCATGTCGTCAATGTGCGTGGCGCTGTGCTCGCGCCAGTCGCTGCCACGTGTACCGGAGTAGAGAAGCGCCGTGCCGAAACCGTTATCTGCCGTACCGCCAATCATCAGATTATGGGTTTCTTTTGGATTATTTTGTGAAGATGTGGGGCTAAGCTGGCCTTCCACGCTTGCCTCAATACCAAAATCCTGTGGGATAGCGCGAGTCACGAAATTCACCACACCACCTACGCTTTGTGGCCCATAACGCACAGCGCCGCCGCCGCGTACTACGTCTACTGCGTCCATGTTGCCGAGAGATACTGGCGCCAACGATAGCTGTGGCTGGCCGTAAGGTGCGAAGGGTACCGGAACGCCATCCATCAGAACCGTAGAGCGGCTGGCAAGACGCGGGTTCAGGCCACGAATGCCGAAGTTCATCGCCAGGTCGTGGCTGCCGGTACCGTTGTTTTCCGGTGCGCTGACGCCAGGAATGCGGTTTAGCACTTCACGCATTGTTGTTGCGCCTGTTTTGGCAAAATCTTCACGGCGGATAACATCGCGTGCGCCTGCATGTTCAAACACGTCGGTTTCACGAGCGTTGCCCAGCCAGTCGCCTATTACGGTCATCGAATCTTTTTGCGTGACAGAAGCGGGTTCGAGCGTGAACGTGTTATCACCCAACGTTTTCGCCTGTAAATCAGTACCGGCCAGTAAGGTGTTCAGTCCATCGGTGATGGAATAATCGCCATGTAGGCCGCTACTCTGCTTACCGCGCGTTAAGCTGGCATCTACCGAAAGGGTAATACCCGCGCGGGTGGAATACTGATTGAGAACTTTATCCAGTTCGCCTGCATTAATGTCATAGTGTGCGCTAGCTGGCGCCACAGAAGCATACGTGATCCCCGAGGTTAGGCAAGCCATCGGTAACAGGCTTAAATGAATTGCCATTACCAGCGGTGTTGTTTTGTGAAACCCGCGCAGTGGCCGTGCACGTAAAGGCGTCATAACGTCTCCATAATCTTTTGTTGCTGTATTTACTTATAAGTCGAATGAAGAGGCAAAAAGGGACAATCGAAAATGATTATTTTTACGTTAATGATTTTTATGCGGGCAGAACATTCACCCAGTAACGGGTAATGTATTGAATCTTAACGGGAAGTGTTTTTTCTATGACGGTTAATACCGTATCGGTATTTTTTATCGGGAAAGTGCCGCTTAACCGTAGTGAGGAGACAGTTGGGTCGCAGTGTAATACGCCGTTGCGATAGCGGGCGAGGATCGCGATCACTTCACTCAGTGGCTTGTCGCTGAAGCTTAATATACCCTGCGTCCACGTGTTGTTTTCGGCGATTGCCGTTGTCAGTTCGCTAAAATCGGTGGCGCTGAATCTTAAGCTTTCACCCTGACGCACAATATATTTGCGGTCAGCACCGGTCAGTATCACCTCTACGGCATGCTGCTGCACGCTAACTAGCGTGGTATTGCCTTCCTGACGAACCGTAAATTGGGTACCCAACGCGGTCAGCTGTGCCTGGCGGGTTTGTACGCGCAATAACCTTGTTTCAGCATCGTGCTCGGTGGTGATGGCAATTTCGCCATACCAGAGATGCACCAGACGTTGCTGAGGGTCAAAACGGACATCTACTGCGCTGTCAGTATTGAGTGTAAGCAGTGTGCCATCGCTCAGTCGATGCTGCTGAATGTCCCCTTTAGCAGTACGGTAACCGGCTCGCAAACCCTCTCCTGTTTCTGAATGCCACAGTTGCCAGATACCGCCAATCCCTAGTAGCAACAGCACGCTTTTCATCATTCTGCGGCGTGACAGGTGCGTTTCCTGAAGTGTACGGCTTGCCACATTGCCTGGCACCACAAGCATCTGGTTACGCAGATTTTCCACTTGTTGCCACGCCCACTGATTATCCTGATGCTGTTCGTACCAACGTTGCCATTTTTCGGTTTGCCGTGGGCTTGCTTGATCGCTACTCAGTACTGCATACCAGTGTGATGCTGATTTTAGGGCCTGGAGACGTGAATTGGTCAATGTGGTATTCATATCAGAGTCCATGCTCTAGGCGAAATAGCAAGCAATGCTCGGTGGCTTTGGCCATATATTTTTTCACGGAACTGACAGACACATTAAGACGTGAAGCGATGTCGCTGTAGGTCAGACTTTCAAGCTGAGACAGTAAAAACGTTTGGCGCATTTTGCTGCTCAGGCCATCGATCATCTGGTCGATTTGTTGGAGTGTTTCAAGCTGGCACTGACGAATTTCTGGTGAGGGTATAAGCGCCTCGGGCTGTTGCGCAAGCAGTTCCAGATATGCTTTTTCCAGAGCGTTGCGGCGAAACAAATCGATCATCACCCTTTTGGCGATAGTGCAGAGGAAGGATTTTGGATCGCGAATTGTCTGTAGCGACGAGTCACTGGTTATCACGCGGAGGAAGGTATCTTGCGCTACGTCGTCGGCGTCAAAGGACGATTGCAGTTTGCGCGTGAGCCAGTTTTTCAGCCAGCCGTGATGCGCGCCGTAAAACGATTCAAGCGCCAGCTCAGCGGAAACAACAATGTAGTCAGACATAGCTTTATAATATCAAAAGTTAATAATCACGACCTCATATTAATGTGAGAATGGTAATCATTACAATTGTTCTTGAAGGTTTTTATTTCATGTTAACGTGATGTTGAGTAGGTGTGGTCGCGAGACTTGTCGCAAGCCGAGCTTGAATTTACGTGATTCTGAAATTACTGCTCTTAAGCGAAGCTGACGTTAAATAAGTTGCTTCTCGGTGGGGCGGTGGTGATAAGGGCAAACTGAAACATATCCGCAAGTCGTTATCACCACTGATGTTTTTACTGTAATTCTTTACGAACCAATTCAATTACCTGTTTGACTTCGTTGCTGTTTAACTTACCTTCTTTGGTAAATTTCGCTACGCCGTTTTTATCCAGGACAATAATGGCAGAATTTTTGGGTTCCAACTGCCAGGTTTTCTTGACTACACCATTGCTGTCAGCAATAAACTGTGACCAAGGAAACTCTTTTTTACTGTCTTCAATACTGCTGCGGACAAATGGCCCGGTACCAAATATGGCATCACTAACATTGATGATGGTGGTTGTTTGGTATTTTTCTTTTGAAAAATCAGCACGTTTTATTTCTTCTATCAGTGGAGCATTCAGTTCTTTTGCTGCACTACGACCTGCAATATGTTGTATGACTCTCACTTTTCCGATCAGTTTTCCACTATCCCAATTTTGGTAGCTAAACTTATTATTGTTGAGTAACAACTCACCTTTATCAGAAACACTGACCGCAGGAACCTTTTGTTCCAGGTTAATGTTGTGAGCCAATGCCAGAGCAGGAGAACAAAGTAGCGCAGCATATAACATAAAATTCTTGATCATAATTTTTCCTTTGTAAGTGAATGTGACGATGCACGGGTCTTTAGCATAGCGGTTATCAGTTGATTTATCTCTTTAAAGAAGATCAATTTTTTAACATTAAGTAAGAGATAAATTTACATAATTATGCATATCTAAATATCTGTCATTTTATGTAAAGTCAGTGCATAAAACTAAAAATGGGGGGAACAAAATCCGATAAATTAAGTCTACTATTCTACATAACGGTGTGGTGCATGGAGCTGGTTCACCAAACGTAACCGTAAGAAGCATAGGAGGAAAAAAGCAGAGATGAAAATTTTTCACCGATATAACCCACTGAAAATTGCTCTCTACGTTAAAACTTTATTCCGTGGACGTTTATACATTAAAGATATGGGGGCTTTTGAATTCGACTGCGGCAAAATTTTACCGCCGAAGGTGAGAGACAAGCGCCATTTCAGTGTGATGAGTGAAGTTAATCAACAGGTGCTGCGTTTGCAGGCTGAAATAGGATAGATAACGAGAATAGCCGCGAGCAGCATACTGAATAATCTGCGCCACGATAAGTGGCGCTTAATATGAGAAGATTGAACGGCCTCAGTTCAACAAACAGGCCGTTTTTATTTATCATCATTGATGGTTGGGTTGTGAGCGGGAGCCGTGGTGGCGGTGTCAGTGATTTTTGTGACTAATAGCTGATCGATTTTGTAGTTATCAATATCGACAACTTCGAATTTATAACCCGCAAACTTGACCGAATCAGTACGTTTTGGAATTTTCCTCAACCGGAACATCATAAAGCCTGCAATGGTTTCGTAGTTACTGGAATCAGGGAAATCATCAATATCCAGTACTCGCTGTACATCATCAATCGGTGTTCCGCCTTCAACCAGCCATGAATTTTCGTCCCGGACGACAATCTGCTCTTCTTGACCCTGACCAACCAAATCACCCATCAGGGTAGTCATAACATCATTGAGGGTAATCACACCCATTACCAGCGCGTATTCATTCAGGATAATAGCGAAATCTTCACCGGCAGCTTTAAAGCTTTCTAGGGCATCTGAAAGCGTTAAGGTATCTGGAATGATCAGCGCGTTGCGGATCTGGACACCTTTATTGAAACTCAGGCTCTGACCACTCAGGACTTGGTTCAGCAGATCTTTGGAATCTACATAACCGATAACATGATCAATATCTCCGTCACATATCAGATACTTGGAGTGTGGTTGGGTGGAAATCTGTTGTTTGATACTTTCTTCACTTTCATTCTTATCAAAGTAGACGACGCTTTCCCGTGAGGTCATGGCAGAAGGAACGGTACGGGATTCGAGTTCGAATACGTTTTCAATCAGTTCATGCTCTTGTTTACGCAGGATACCAGCAACAGCTCCTGCTTCCACAACCGCGAAAATATCGTCAGATGTGATGTCCTCATTACGCGCCATCGGAATTTTAAAGATCTTAAAGATAAAATCAGCCAGTCCATTAAATAACCAAACTAATGGGCGGAAAATTGCTAGACAGAAACGCATTGGATTAACGATTTTCACCGCGACAGCTTCTGGTTTGATCATACCGATACGCTTTGGTGTCAGGTCTGCAAGCAAAATAAATGTACTGGTCACAATGATAAATGAACAGATAAAGCCGAGTTGTTCTGCCCATTCAGGACGCATAAATTGAATGAAAAAAGCTTTCAGTGAAGGAGAGAATGCCGATTCACCGACAACACCTGCCAAAATGGCGACTGCGTTCAGGCCGATTTGCACAACGGTAAAAAACATCCCTGGAGATTCTTGTAATTTGAGGACATGAGCTGCGTTGATATTACCTTCATCTGCCATCAGTTTTAATTTGATTCGCCTTGAGGCGGCAAGAGAAATTTCAGATAACGAAAAAAAGGCGCTGATCGCGCACAGTAAAAGCACCACTAATAGACTGTTTAGCATAAGGTATCCGTGTTTTACCTCCGGTGATTGGGTAGGTTATCGTTGAAAGAACACCGGAGGAAACAATAAAAATCATATAAAATAAAAGGTTGCAATAAATGCTTAGAAAGCTATTGATTAGTGTGTGAATTATAACACCAGTTTAGATGAGCTGGCTAGTTTTTGCTCATTTGTGGCAGGCAAATGCCAATACCGCCTAACCCGCAATACCCCTCAGGATTTTTAAACAGATACTGCTGGTGGTAGTCTTCAGCAAAATAGAATGGCCCTGCTTCTGTGATCTCGGTTGTAACAGGTCGGTTATCTTCTTGTTGTTGCATGGCTTTTTGGAAGTGTTCACGGCTGGCTAATGCCAGTTCATGTTGCTGAGGTGACACAGTATAAATCGCGGAACGATACTGAGTACCAATATCCCCTCCCTGACGCATTCCTTGAGCCGGGTCGTGGTTTTCCCAGAAAAGTTTTAACAGGTTTTCGTAACTATTTTTTGCCGGATCATAAACAATTCTGACAACCTCGGCGTGACCGGTCAGGCCGCTACAGACTTCTTCATAAGTTGGATTTGGTGTTGTACCACCGCTGTAACCCGCAGAGGTCGTGTAAATATCAGATTGTTGCCAGAACAGCCGTTCTACGCCCCAGAAGCATCCCATACCAAAATAGGCAACTTCCATATTGGCTGGAACAGGCTCTATTGCATGATTGGTGACTGTATGGTTAGGTGAAATCTTAAGTGGTTCAGCTCTTCCTGGTAATGTACTTTGAGGATCAATAGATGGGGTTTTACTAGCTGAAGTTGGCACAATTCCCTCCTGTAATTATTAAGTTTTCAGATATTGATAGATTGTATATATTATAAACTTTACTCAAGATTAATTTTATTATAGTCAAATTATTCCGATTAGGTTAGGAGTTCGCGTGTCGAGATACCCCATTTTATGTTTTCTTTGTGTGTCTATCGCAACTCCCATCGCTCATAGTGCTAGTCTTCGCCTGAAAATAGAAGGATTAACCGGCAGTTTAGAAAAAAATGCCCGAGTTCATCTTTCCACCATCAGTACTGACGAAGTTGCGGCGGATGGTCGTTTCCGCTCTCGTGTAGATAAAGCGATTCGTGAAGGTTTGCGTCCCCTTGGTTATTATGAACCCATTATCGAATTTACCTATCAGGAAAATAACCCCCCCGCTCGTTCGGTATTAACAGCAAAAGTCACTGCCGGTGAGCCTGTACGGATTGCCGGTGTTAATGTTGTTTTGGAAGGTGGGGCTAAGACAGATGGAGATTATGCCAAACTTGTTAAAAGCAAAAGCCCGAAAAAAGGGACAATTCTTAATCATGGTGGCTATGAAAGCTTTAAAGGTTCTCTAACCGGGCTTGCTATTAGAAAAGGTTATTTTGACGCCGTAATGAAAAAGAGCCAATTGGGTGTTGCTAAAGAGCGGCATGAGGCATTTTGGGATTTTAATTTTAATAGCGGTGAGCGTTATCACTTTGGTCAGATATATTATCGTGGTTCACAAATTCGTGAAGATTATCTGAGTCACTTGGTGCCGTTCAAAGAAGGGGATTTTTATACCTCGGAACAATTGGCTGAGTTCAACCGGCGGCTGGCAGAAACTGGCTGGTTTAATTCAGCACTGGTGACACCTGATTTTAAGGCTGCCAGAAAGAGTGGTAATAAGACTCTTCCTCTTGAGGCGGTATTAACACCACGTTCCAAAAACTATGTTGAACTGGGTGGGGGTTATGGAACAGATGTTGGGCCACGGGTAAAAGCTAAGTGGACAAAACCATGGCTGAATTCTCGTGGGCATAGCCTTGGCACGAGTATCAACCTTTCTGCACCTGAACAGGTGATTGATGCTACCTATAAAATGCCGCTGAAAACGAACCCGCTGGAGCAATATTATGCGTTGCAGACGGGTTATAAACGTAAGGATGTCAACGATACCGTATCAGATACCGCGACGGTGAACCTTTCCCGTAACTGGGATCTTTCAACTGGTTGGCAGTATGGGATCAATATGCGTTGGAGCCTCAGCCACTTTACTCAAGCCAATGTTACGAATACTGCTATGTTGTTGTATCCGGGGGCGAACGTGAGTCGTATCCGTCAGCGTGGAGGTACGATGCCTTATTGGGGCGATAGCCAGCGTTATTCCATTGATATTTCTGATACCCTTTGGGGCTCTGATGTGGATTTCCTGGTATTACAGGCGCAAAACGTTTGGATCAGAACCTACTGGGATAACCATCGTTTTGTTGCCCGGGGTAATTTGGGTTGGATAGAAACCAATGAGTTCCAGAAAGTTCCTCCTGATTTACGTTTCTTTGCCGGTGGTGATCGCAGTGTCCGTGGCTACCAATATCAGAAAATTTCTCCTAAAGACGATAAAGGAAAATTGACCGGGGCATCCATGCTGATCGTGGGTTCGCTTGAGTATCAATATAACGTAACAGGTGATTGGTGGAGTGCTGTTTTTGTTGATACCGGTGAAGCAGTCAATGATGTTAGAAGGAGCAATTTTAAAACCGGCGCAGGTGTTGGTGTGCGTTGGGCTTCTCCTGTCGGACCCATTAAGTTTGACCTTGCCAGGCCAATAGGGGATTCAGAATCCCGTAATATCCAGTTTTACATCGGGTTAGGATCTGAATTATGAGATGGATTAAGAAGCTCAGTATTGCTTTTTTACTGATTATTACGCTGTTAGTTATTGCTGTTGCCGGATTGGTAGGAACGCAATCTGGCCTGCATACTCTGATTAACAGTGCCGTCCGTTGGGTGCCGGGGCTGGATATCGCCGGAGTTAGTGGTGGCTGGCGTGATTTGACCCTGAAAGGTATCAGGTATCAGATGACCGGTGTTGATGTTAATGTGAATCAACTCCATCTTTCGCTACGTCTTTCCTGTCTGAAAAATAGTCAGTTATGTATTAATGCATTGACGGCAGAAGGCGTAAAAGTAGCGATTAACACTAAGCAATTGCCACCTGCGGGAGATCCGTCGCCAGAATCAGCGCCTCTGACTGAACTGAAAACGCCATATCCGATTTCACTTAACTTGCTATCCATTAAAAATGCTGCGGTCACCGTAGATGATAGGATATTTGCTCTTGATGAACTCAGGACCGCAGCTAAGTGGCAGCAAAAGGTATTAATTCTTAAGCCAACAAAAATCAATGGATTGCTGGTGGGATTGCCAAAAACGACTCCTGAGCAATTGAAAACAGCGGAAGTAGCAGAGAAAGCAAAGCGGGAAGTTGAACCGGAAAAGTCGTTGGGAGAAATCCTGAAAACATTGTTCTCTCAGCCGCTATTGGCAAGGTTACCGGAAGTGCCTATTCCACTGGATATTACTGTCGAAGAGATCAGTGGTAAGCAATTACGACTAACCGGTGATACCAATATCATAATCAATGACTTATTACTGCAACTGAGTAATCAGGGGCAGCAGATTCAGCTCGATAAATTGAATGTAAAGGCACCAGAAGGTTCTTTAGCTGTTCATGGTTTCGCGACTTTGGCACAGCAATGGCCGGTAAAGCTGTCAATAAAAGGTGAGATAGATCAGCAAGAGATTCAAGGGCAAAAAGTTGACTTGAAGCTTAATGGAGCCTTGCTGGAGCAACTCAACTTAATTCTGAATTTGTCTGGCCCTGTCAAAGCTAAAATTGATGCTCAGGCGGAACTGGCTAAGGCAGGTTTGCCAGTGCGTATGACGCTTGAAAGCCAGCAGCTGAGTTGGCCTTTGACGGGAGAGCCTGAATATCAGCTTGATAATGTAAAAATGCGCCTGAATGGTAAAACGAGTGGTTATGATTTGTCATTGCGTTCGGGCATTAAAGGCAATGAAATTCCACCGGCATTATTGGTGTTGGATGCTAAAGGTAATGAAGAACGCTTTAAGTTGACCCGCTTGCGCTTGTCTGCCTTACAGGGAAGGGCTGAACTGGTCGGTGTGGCAGATTGGAGTAAGGCGGTAAGTTGGAATGCGGTGTTGACACTCTCTGGAATCAATACTGCTAAACAGTGGCCGGAATGGCCAGCCGAAATAGAGGGAAAAATAGTGACTCGGGGCAGTTTGCACGGTGGTAGCTGGCAGCTCCGAATCCCGGAAATCACACTTGATGGTAATGTAAAACAGAACTTGATAAAAGCCAGGGGTAAGATTTCGGGTAATGCGGCTGGTCAGTGGAATATTCCTCAATTTGAGCTGGCTTTAGGGCGTAATAAAATCAATCTCCAGGGACAGTTGTTCAAACAGTGGCAACTTGATGGCGATATCAGAGCACCGAGGCTGGATGGCTTATTTCCGGGGCTTGGCGGTGTCGTTAATGGGACGCTGAAACTGCGTGGTAATATGCAAGCGCCTCAAATTCTGGCTGATCTGAATGCTAATGGGTTGAAATGGCAGGATTTGCGCATTGATAGTGTGAATGTGAAGGGAGATGTACGTTCTGCTGCGCAGATCCAGGGCGATCTTGCTATCAAAGTCGGTCAGTTGAAACAGGCTGATTTAATCGTTCGTAGTTTGACGCTGAATGCCAAGGGCAATGAAAAACAGCATAATTTGCAACTGAAGGTTGATGGTGAGCCGGTTGCCGGTCAACTTGCGCTTAATGGTAGTTTTAATCGCAAGCAACAACGATGGAAAGGCAGTATTAATGATACTCGTTTTGATACTCCGGTTGGCGAATGGCGTTTAACCAAAGCTATTACTATTGATTATCTCAATCAGCAGCAGAAAGTCACTGTGGGTACTCATTGTTGGTTGAATCCACATGCGCAGCTCTGCGTACCGAAACCCATTGAAGCGGGTGCCAGCGGTAGCGCATCTATTATTCTTGATCGTTTTGATCTTGCTATGATTCAGCCATTACTGGGGCCTGAAACACATTTGAAAGGTGTATTCAGTGGTAATGCTGATGTTAAATGGAGTGCTGGAGGTGGATTGCCCCAGGCTAACGTTAATCTGCGTGGTGATGCGGTGCAGGTTAAGCAAGTAATTGATGGCATCGCATTACCTGTAGATTTTCAAACCCTGACACTCAATGCAGGCTTGAAGAATGGAGCCGCAGAGCTGAATTGGCTGTTTAAAATTATGGGAAATGGTCAGTTTAACGGTGCGGTACAGATTGCTGATCTTGAAGGGCGTCGCAAACTATCAGGCAATGTAGATATTCAGGATATTTCACTGGCGTTGATCGAACCGATTCTTGGAAAAGGTGATAAGGCAGAAGGCCATTTGAACGCTAACCTGCGTCTGGGCGGAAATGCCAAAAATCCATTACTGTTTGGTCGGTTGAGCCTGAGCGCACTGCAAGCTTCGGGTCATTGGATTCCATTTGATATTACTCAAGGGCAACTTGGTGTAAATTTTGATGGAATACGTTCCGATCTTGATGGTGTTATCAAAACCCCGAAGGGGCAACTTAACCTGAATGGTGATGCTGACTGGCGTAATTTGGATGCGTGGCATGCAAGAATTGCCGCTAACGGTGATAAGTTGAGGGTAACTTTTCCACCAATGGTGAAAATTGATGTCAGCCCTGCTCTGGTGTTTGAGGCTTCTCCCCAGTTACTGAAATTGGATGGTAGCGTTGGTATTCCCTGGGCGCGTATTACAGTTAAAGAACTACCCGAATCGGCTGTTGAGGCTTCATCGGATGAGATTATATTAGGTGAGAATCTTCAGCCGTTAGAAGTGAAAAAAGCGTCAATCCCGATTCAAAGTAACTTGACGATTCATATAGGCGATGATGTTCGACTCAGTGCATTTGGCCTCAAAGCGAAACTTAGAGGTGTTCTGAAAGCTGTTCAGGGTGAGCAAGGCCAGGGTTTGAATGGTCAAATTGATATTCTCGATGGCCGTTTCCATGCTTATGGACAGGATCTGATTGTCCGTAAAGGGATGATTGTGTTTTCAGGTCCACCGTATCAACCATTGCTTAATATTGAGGCTATCCGTAACCCAGAATCAACTGATGGTCGTGTTATTGCTGGGGTGAGAGTTACCGGTTTGGCGGATCAGCCAAAAGTGGAAATTTTCTCAGAACCGGCTAAATCACAACAGGAAGCGCTTTCTTACCTGTTGCGTGGTGAAGGGTTGGAGAGCAGTGACTCAGACAACTCCCAGATGACGGCAATGTTGATAGGTTTGGGGGTTGCACAGAGTGGTCAGTTGGTAGGTAAAATCGGTGAAATATTTGGTGTTTCCGATTTAGCACTGGATACTCAAGGGGTTGGTGATAAATCACAGGTAGTTGTTAGCGGAAAGATCACAAAAGATCTGCAAGTTAAGTATGGTGTTGGTATATTTGATTCACTGGCAACATTAACCTTACGCTATAGGTTAATGCCTAGATTGTATCTGGAGGCAGTGTCTGGTATTGATCAGACATTGGATTTGCTCTATCAGTTTGAGTTTTAAAAATGCGAATTATTGTTTATGGCAGCTTACGGCGCAAACAGGGCAATCATCACTGGATGACCGATGCTCAATGGTTAGGGGATCATAAGCTGAAAGGCTATGAGCTGTATGACCTTGGGTATTATCCTGCGGTAATCCGTGGTGACGGGAGTATTGAATGTGAGGTATATCGTATCAACTCAACTATCCTGACAGAATTAGATGATTTGAAAGATAATTCTCGGGAGTATGTAAGGGAGTTGATTCAGACGCCATATGGCAGTGCATGGATATATCTTTATCAGTTTCCGGTAGCTGGTTTACGGCGGATAAAAAGCGGTGACTGGTTAAAGCGCCACGCAGAAGAGTAAATAAAAATCCCTTTTTATCATGATAAAAAGGGATTATGACATTAAAAAACCTCTGCCGGTGATGTTCCACAGAGGTTTTTTAATTATGCACATAAAGATGGATTATTTCTTAGCAGCACGTTCGAAAGAGGAGATAATTTCTGCTTTAGCCGCTTCGGCATTATCCCAACCATCAACTTTAACCCACTTACCTTTTTCCAGATCTTTGTAGTGCTCAAAGAAGTGAGTGATCTGAGCGCGCAGTAATTCTGGCAGATCGTTCACATCCTTAATGTGATCATATTCTTTGGTTAGTTTACTGTGTGGAACTGCAACCAGTTTAGCGTCTTCACCTGATTCATCAGTCATTTTCAGAACGCCAACCGGACGGCAACGGATCACAGCACCTGGTTGTAATGGGTATGGCGTTGGAACCAGAACATCAACCGGGTCACCATCCAGAGACAGAGTATTGTTGATGTAGCCATAGTTACATGGATAGAACATTGCGGTAGACATAAAACGGTCTACAAACAGCGCACCGGATTCTTTATCAACTTCATATTTAATTGGATCTGCGTTGGCAGGGATCTCAATAATGACATAGATGTCTTCAGGCAGTTCTTTCCCTGCCGGTACTGAGTTCAGGCTCATGAAAGTTTCCTTATATTTCAAACCAGAATAGAGTGGGGGTTATTATAGCCAGAATGATGATGAAATCTCACCATATCTAGCACCTTCTCTGTTAAAAATCTGCAAAACTAAGGAAGGCGGTGAATTCCGCCTTCTATTCATCATTAACCGATGAAATTACTCATCCGGGAATTCAGCCATAAAACTTTCGGCTTTCTCCACCATTGATTTACTGCCGACAAAGAAAGGCACGCGCTGATGCAGTTTGGATGGGATGATATCCAGAATGCGGTTGGCGCCATCACTGGCTTTACCGCCGGCCTGTTCGGCCAGGAATGCCATTGGGTTACATTCATACAGCAGACGCAATTTTCCTGATGGATGGCTGGCGGTGCTTGGGTAAATGTAGATTCCGCCTTTCAGCAGGTTGCGGTGGAAATCAGCAACTAACGAGCCAATATAACGTGTGGTGTAAGGACGTTGAGTCGCTTCATCCTGTTCCTGGCAATATTTAATATATTTCTTCACTCCCATAGGAAATTTGATGTAATTCCCTTCGTTGATGGAATACATATTGCCTTTGGGTGGGAACTGGACTTTCTCATGGGAAAGACAGAATACGCCCAGTGAAGGATCATAAGTAAAGGCATGTACACCACAGCCAGTGGTATAAACCAACATAGTTGAAGAACCGTAGACAACATATCCGGCGGCGACTTGGCGATGACCTGGTTGCAGGAAATCTTTTTCAGTCACTGGTTCGCCGATTGGGGTAATACGACGGTAGATAGAGAAGATAGTACCAACGGAAACGTTTACATCAATATTTGAAGAACCATCTAATGGATCCATCAAAACAACATATTTTGCATTTTCAGCGCGGTCGCCTTCGAAAATAACGATGTCGTCTTCTTCCTCGGAAGCGATACCGGCAACTTCACCGCGTGCTTTCAATGCTGCTTTGAGTTTTTCATTAGCATACAGGTCCAGTTTCATCTGAACTTCGCCTTGGATATTGGACGCACCGCTGGTCCCTAAAATATCCACTAAACCGGCTTTGTTGATATCACGGTGAATGATTTTTGCTCCGAGCTTAATAGCGGAAAGCAATGCGGTGAGCTCACCCGTGGCATGAGAAAAATCTTGCTGCTTTTCGACGATGAATTCGCCTAATGTTTTCATGACGAAAGTCCTGAATGTGATTTGATAGTGGTTTTAGAGCGTGCATTGCACTCTTTCGCGGGCAGTTTAGCCAAAGAAAGGGATGATTCATAGGCTATTCCATTTCTTATCTTGCTTTTGATGGTTAGAATAGTGGTTAACTTCATGCTATGGAATGGGAAATCAATGCGTATTCATATTCTTGGTATCTGCGGTACTTTTATGGGTGGACTGGCAATTTTGGCACGTTCTCTCGGCCATGAGGTAACCGGCTCAGATACCAATGTTTATCCACCAATGAGTACCTTACTAGAAAAACATGGGATTAGCCTGATTCAGGGATATGATCCGGCACAATTGGATTCTGTGCCAGATATGGTCATCATCGGTAATGTCATGAGCCGTGGAAATCCTTGTGTAGAAGCTGTGCTGGAGCGTGGGCTCCCTTATACCTCTGGCCCTCAATGGCTGCATGATTATGTCTTACCGGAGCGTTGGGTTTTGGCGGTTGCAGGGACGCATGGTAAAACAACAACCGCCGGCATGTTGGCTTGGATTCTGGAAGCTTGTGGCTATAAACCGGGTTTCTTGATTGGCGGTGTTCCTGGGAATTTTGCAACATCAGCTCAGATCGGAGAAAGCCCGTTTTTCGTAATAGAAGCCGATGAATATGACAGTGCTTTCTTTGATAAACGATCCAAGTTTGTGCATTACAGCCCACGTACGCTGATCATGAATAATCTCGAATTTGATCATGGGGATATTTTTGGCGATCTGGCAGCTATTCAGAGACAGTTCCATCATCTTGTCAGGATTATTCCGGCTAGTGGCAAGATCTTTGTGCCGGATAACGATATTAACCTGAAACATGTCTTGTCTATGGGATGCTGGAGTGAATTGGAGCTGGTGGGTGAAACCGGTCGCTGGCAGGCAAAAAAGATAAGTACAGACAGCAGTGATTATCGGGTGTTTTATGGTGGTGAAATTGTTGGAGAAGTGAATTGGTCACTGGTTGGTGAACATAATATGCGTAATGGGCTGATTGCGATTGCAGCCGCACATCATGTTGGTGTCCAGCCAGCCGATGCCTGTCGTGCTTTGAGCGATTTTATTAATGCCAGCCGTCGCCTTGAACTACGCGGTGAGGAGAATGGCATCACCGTTTATGATGATTTTGCGCATCACCCGACAGCAATTCTGGCAACACTGGAAGCTCTGCGTAGTAAGGTTGGTGGAACTGCCCGTATTATTACTGTGTTAGAACCGCGTTCAAATACCATGAAAATGGGTGTAAGTAAGAATGAGATCGCGCCAGCGCTGGGGCGTGCTGATGAAGTGTTCTTATTTCAGCCAGCTAATATTAAATGGCATGTATCAGAAATTGCAGATCGTTGTGTTCAGCCAGCGTATTGGAGCGCTGACATTGATTCGCTGGTGCATATGATTGTTGATAAGGCACAGAAAGGCGATCATATTTTGGTTATGAGTAATGGCGGGTTTAGCGGTATTCATGAAAAACTACTATCTGAACTGAATAAAAAAACTTATCAGTCCTGAGGATGGCGGCAGGAAAAATGAATCGCGCCAGCATGGCGCGATTCATTTAAAGTTCTTGTTCAAACAATTCAAGAATTTTTTCACGTAGCTGTTCTGCCGTGAAACCTCTGGCAAGTGTGATGAAGATGGTGTCGTCACCCGCGATACTGCCAAGTATACCTTCTGCTTTACCAAGGGAATCCAACAGGCGAGCAATAAGCTGAGCAGCGCCAGGGCTTGTACGAATGACAACAATTGAATGGTTGTGATCAACATCCAGTACCAGGTTTTTTAGTGGACTAGTGGCAGTAGGGACGCCAAGCTCAGCAGGAAGGCAGTAGACCATTTCCATTTTTGCATTACGGGTGCGAACAGCACCAAATTTTGTCAGCATTCTGGAGACTTTGGATTGATTAATATTCTCAAAACCTTCTTCCAGCAAGGCGGTGACGATTTCTCCTTGAGAGCTAAATTTTTCTTCTTTTAATAACGCCTTGAAAGCTTTTACTAACTCTTCCTGTTTAGAGGGAGTACGCATATTTCACCATATTCAATCAGCTATGAAGATTATATTATGCATACAAATGAATTTTTATGCAATAAGAATGATTTTATCACCATTTTTAAAGCATGAATTAGTCTTATGCTATATAGAAATTCACAAAATATGAATATGAGAATTTGCTTTTTTGGGCTGGTTATCATGTAAGTATATTGTTAATCAAATGATGTTGTTTGGTGTTGTTGTTGGGTGTAAGGTATTTAGCGGGTTATTTTATAAAATCATAAGGCAATTATCAAAATAGTGTCCATTATCTCATTAACAGATAAGCATTTTGCCTAGAATACGGCGACTTTTACGTCCCACGATTAGAGCGTAAGTCCACAATTTGGCTGTTAACAGATTGTTTTCAAGAAAGTAGTAATCTATGGTTTGTAACCAGATGAATTCACAGCATTTTAAAGTATAAACGATTTAAGGAGTATCAGGATGAAAGTTGCAGTTCTCGGTGCAGCCGGTGGTATTGGTCAGGCTCTTGCTCTTCTACTAAAAACCCAGCTTCCTTCAGGTTCAGAACTCTCTTTATATGATATCGCTCCAGTGACACCTGGGGTGGCTGCTGATTTGAGCCACATTCCAACGGATGTGAGAATTAAGGGCTTTGCTGGTGAAGATGCAACGCCAGCGTTGGAAGGAGCGGACGTTGTATTGATTTCTGCTGGTGTTGCTCGTAAACCAGGTATGGATCGTTCAGATCTGTTTAATGTTAACGCGGGTATCGTTCGTAACCTGGTAGAACAAGTGGCTAAAACGTGTCCGAAGGCACTGATTGGGATTATTACTAACCCAGTCAACACAACTGTAGCTATTGCGGCTGAAGTGCTGAAAAAAGCGGGTGTATATGATAAAAACCGTCTGTTTGGCGTAACAACCCTGGATATTATCCGCTCCAATACTTTTGTTGCTGAATTGAAAGGTAAAAAACCGCAGGAAATCGAAGTGCCGGTTATCGGTGGTCACTCTGGTGTGACGATCCTGCCTCTGTTGTCCCAAATCCCTGGTGTGAGCTTTACTGATGAAGAGTTGGCTGCCTTAACTAAACGTATTCAGAATGCAGGTACTGAAGTCGTTGAAGCTAAAGCTGGTGGTGGATCTGCAACTCTGTCTATGGGGCAAGCTGCGGCTCGTCTGGGCCTTTCTTTGGTCCGTGGCTTACAAGGCGAAAGCAATGTTGTTGAATGTGCCTATGTTGAGGGTGATGGCAAATATGCGCGTTTCTTCGCTCAACCGGTTCGTTTGGGTAAAAATGGCGTAGAAGAGCGTCTGGAAATTGGCAAATTGAGTGATTTTGAACAAAAAGCACTGGAAGACATGTTGGACGTATTGAGAAAAGATATAGAATTAGGTGAAAAATTCATTAATAACTAATTGGTATATTTTATAAATATAAAATATATAGTTATGAAACAATAAAAACCGCTGGTATAACGAATTACCGGCGGTTTTTATTTAACGAAAATAATTCGTTAGCTAATTATTTGTTTGTTCGCGTACTTTCCTTTCTAATAATTCTCCGGTATTTGGATCAAAATAACGACTCGGCCAAATCTCTGAAGGATGTATTTCCAGATAATTCGCAATTATCCATTCTCCCTTTGGCCATGGGCGAGATAGTGCATTAGCGAGTGTAGATGAGCTCAGTCCCGCTTTGCGTGATACCTCAGCTAAGGTTGTTCCCCGCTTGCGTAAAGCTGCAATTATGTCGGCAGGATGCCAATCAGATTTCCTTGAAATCATTTTTAATCCTTTTTTTATTAAATTTGATGCTATGTTAGTGGTATAAATAACAGGTCTGCATGAGAGCAATAACGAACTGAAACCTGTTATTGAGAAACAAAATAGCATTATTTTTCTAAAAATATTTCCAAATTTTTTCTTAAAAACTTCTTTTTTGAACTTGGTTACAAAAATAGAGAAACGTGATGAAAAAAGAGTGGTTTTCGGCCAAGGAATTGGTTGGCGTGGGTGAGTTACCTGGATCACCACAAGGAGTTAATGCCAGAGCAAAACGCGAGGAGTGGTTATGTCAGAAAAGGCAAGGAGTACAAGGCAAAGCAGTCGAATATCACTATTCCTGTTTTCCAGAGACGACCATTGCAGCGCTGGAGCTTCATGAATCATCTTCTGAGTATCAGGTGCAGAAGCAAGATCCTTTATCGATTTGGGTTGGAGCTTTCCACCAGTTGTCAGAATCTGAGAAACAGGCTGTGACAGCCATGATTTTACGAGACGGTATCAGAAGTTTTTTGGAAAGAATTTCTGTTATTTAACTCATTTTTGGAAATTTAAAATGCCAATTAACTTGGCTTCTTCTTCATTATCCCGGTGCAAAGTGAGAAGAAAAGTATGAAAAAAGAATGGTACTCAGCTAAAGAGCTGGTTGGTATTGCCGGACTTCCTTCTTCGCCACAGGGAATAAATCTGATGGCAAGGCGGGAAGAATGGGAATATAGACGTAAACTGGGTGTTCAGGGCAAGGCTCTTGAATATCATATAAACAGTTTGCCTGAAGATGTACTTAATATGTTATCCGTAGGGGAAAACACGGTTGATTATGCAAACAAACGGCAGGACCCATTCTTAATCTGGGTTGAAGCTTACTATCAACTGACTAAAGTTGAGCGGGAAAAAATTGTGAAATTCATTCTTCGGGAAGGGTTGGCAAAACTTATTAGCTATATTGATGTTGAAGACGTAGAGAAAAACCTGGAGGCAGATTAACCCCAGGTTTTGCTGCTATCAATTAAGAGAGGCGTTGTACGGCGATATGTGCTAACCCCACAAGTGCTTGCTTGTATGGGGAGCTTCCCAGCACCTGTAAAGCAGCAATGGCTTTATCTGCTTCTTCTTCTGCTCGCTTACGGGTATATTCCAGCGAACCGCACTGTTTCATTGTTGTCAGTACGGTTTCGAGTAAATGGCGACCATTACCTTTTTCAATTGCTTCACGGATAAGTGATGATTGTTCTGGGTTACCATGATTCATAGCGTGCAGTAATGGTAATGTTGGTTTACCTTCATTGAGGTCATCACCCGTGTTTTTGCCTAGTGTGTCGCTATCGGCATCATAGTCCAGCAAATCATCAATTAGCTGGAATGCAGTGCCTAAATAACGTCCGTAATCTTGTAAAGCAGCTTCCTGTTCTGGTGTCGCGTTGGAAAGAATCGCAGAAGAGTGGGCGGCAACTTCAAACAGCCGTGCTGTTTTACTGTAAATCACGCGCATATAATCGTCTTCAGAGATATCTGGATCATTGCAGTTCATTAACTGTAAAACCTCGCCTTCAGCGATAACATTAGTTGCTTCTGACATCAGTTTAAGAACCCGCATAGAGTTAAGAGTGGTCATCATCTGAAACGAGCGGGTATATATAAAATCGCCAACCAGTACACTGGCCGCGTTACCAAAAGTGGCATTGGCTGTGGCTTTGCCACGTCGCATATCCGATTCATCCACAACATCATCATGTAACAAGGTTGCTGTGTGGATAAATTCAATTAAAGCGGCAACAGTAATATGCTTATCACCCTGACAACCTAATGCTCTGCCAGCGAGAATGGCAATGATTGGGCGGATGCGCTTTCCACCGCCACTGATTATGTAGTAGCCCAGTTGATTTATAAGAGTAACGTCAGAATTCAACTGGCTAAGAATGGCTTCATTTACCGCTGCCATATCATCAGCGGTTAGCTTGATAATAGATTCTAAATTCATGTTTTTTCGGCTATGGGTTCTAATGCAGGGCAGTGTTCATATTAACATTATAATAGTTATCGCTGTGTCTTGATTGTACTCGAAAAACAGTTCAAATAAATGACAATTCAGAAACTATGTTTTTTTATCATCTGCTCTAATTCTGCTCTTGTCTTCTTAGGCTTTTTTGCGTAGAATTCGCGCCCTATTATGAATATTTATAGCGCGCTCTGGAATGATATTTAGGGGGCGTGCGGAAAGCGGAGTTTATATGTACGCGGTTTTCCAAAGTGGTGGTAAACAACACCGAGTCAGCGAAGGTCAAACAATTCGCCTGGAAAAGCTGGACATCGCAACAGGTGAAACTGTTGAGTTTGACCAGGTTCTGATGGTCGCTAATGGTGATGACATCAAAATCGGCGCTCCTGTAGTTGAAGGCATTAAAGTCAAAGCTGAAGTGGTTGCTCATGGTCGCGGCGAGAAAATTAAAATCGTTAAGTTTCGTCGTCGTAAACACAGCCGTAAGCAGCAAGGCCACCGTCAGTGGTTCACTGATGTTAAAATCACTGGCATCGCTTAAGATTTAGGAGAGCAGATTAATGGCACACAAAAAGGCTGGCGGCTCAACTCGTAATGGCCGCGATTCTGAAAGTAAACGTCTGGGTGTAAAACGTTTTGGTGGCGAGTCTGTATTAGCAGGCAGCATCATTGTTCGTCAACGTGGTACTAAATTCCACGCTGGCAGTAACGTTGGTTGTGGTCGTGACCACACCCTGTTCGCATTAGCTGACGGGAAAGTTAAGTTCGAAGTTAAAGGCCCGAAAAACCGCAAATTTATCAGCATCGAAGCTGAATAAGTTTTTCGAGTTATAAACCGAATCAGAAGCCCTGCAATGCGTTGCGGGGCTTTTTATTATTCTGAATACGCCATCTCTGGGTAAAACAGCCGTCCAGCACTATAGTGGCTATCATACGGAGAAAAAATATGAAATTTGTAGATGAAGCCAGAATACTGGTTGTTGCGGGGGATGGTGGCAATGGTTGTGTCAGCTTCCGTCGTGAAAAATATATTCCGAAAGGTGGGCCAGACGGTGGTGACGGTGGAGATGGTGGAGATGTTTATCTGCTGGCAGATGAAAATCTCAACACACTAATTGACTATCGTTTTGAAAAGTCTTTCCGGGCGGAACGTGGGCAAAATGGCCAGAGCCGTGATTGTACTGGTAAACGTGGTCAGGATATTACGATTAAAGTGCCTGTTGGCACGCGTATCCGCGATGTGGCAACCGGTGAGGTTCTGGGCGATATGATTCGTCATGAACAGCGTCTGATGGTAGCGAAAGGTGGGTTCCATGGACTGGGTAATACCCGCTTTAAATCTTCTGTTAACCGGGCTCCTCGTCAAAGAACAATGGGGACTTCAGGTGAAACCCGCGAATTGATGTTGGAACTGATGTTGTTGGCAGATGTTGGTATGCTGGGGATGCCAAATGCGGGTAAATCCACATTTATCCGTGCTGTTTCCGCCGCTAAACCAAAAGTTGCAGATTATCCATTTACAACTCTGGTACCAAGCTTGGGTGTAGTAAGGATGGATAACGAGCAGAGTTTCGTGGTTGCGGATATTCCAGGGCTTATTGAAGGTGCTTCCGACGGTGCTGGCTTGGGTATTCGTTTCTTGAAACATTTGGAACGTTGTCGGGTGCTGCTACACTTAATTGATATTTGCCCTGTTGATGAATCAGATCCTGTTGAAAATGCCCGGATTATTGTCAATGAGCTACAGCAATACAGCGAAAAATTGGCAGAAAAACCACGCTGGTTGGTATTCAATAAAGTTGATCTGTTAGAGCCAGAAGAAGCTAAACAGCGTGCGCAAGCTATCGCTGATGAATTAGGTTGGGAAGGCGATTTTTACATGATCTCAGCGATAAATCGTCTGGGTGTTAAAGAGCTTTGTTGGGATATTATGGAGTTTATGAAAACTAAACCCCGTAATATGAGTACAACAGAAGATGAAGCTCAGCCTGAGAAAGTTGAATTCATGTGGGATGATTACCACAAAGAGCAACTCGAACAGGTTTCGGAAGCAGACGATGACTGGGATGACGATTGGGACGAAGATGACGATGAAGGCGTTGAGGTTATTTATAAACGTTGATACTCCTGATCTTTCATTAATAGCTAAGGGCGCCACTTATTTGTGGCGCCGATTTTATTAGTTGTGTTGGTATAAATCTTTATACAGCCTGCTTTCGAACCGTATCAAAGGAGCCCGGCGGTTGCGATGATCTTTTGGTGGTACAGCATAAGCAGAAATAAATTGTACGAAGGCAACTCGCTGACCGTTGGCAGTGGTTATAAAGCCAGCCAGATTATACACTCCTTGCAGGGCTCCGGTTTTAGCCGAAACTTTCCCGTTTACTCCTGCTTCATCTAATCCTCCCCGGTATTTTAGAGTACCGTCATGACCAGCTAATGGCAGCATGGAAATGAAATCTAATTCTTGATCATGTTGAGCAATAAACTGTAATACTTCCATCATGGTTGCTGGGGTGATCAGATTATGGCGGGATAATCCTGAGCCATCTACCATCACGGTATTTCCCAGGTCGATACCCGCTTTTTGTTTCAATACTTGCCGTACCGCATCAGAGCCTGAACGCCAGGTTCCTGGTATATTAAAGTGTTGTCGGCCTATTGTCCTGAATACGGTATCCGCGATCATATTGTCAGATTTTTTCAGCATTATTTTCAGCAGATCATGTAATGGTGCTGATTGATTCTGAGCCAGCACTTTACCCGGCTCAGTTGGTAAGTTTTGGCGTTTGAGGTTGCCTGTGATTTCAATTCCAGCAATTTGTAGTTCGTTTTTGAGAACTGCCCCCGCATAGCTGGTTCCGTTCTGAATAGCGAAAGCTAATGGTAATGGTTCGCTGCGCTGAGTAAGGCATCCGGTAAGTGTAAAACGATTGAGTTCTCCTGGAACGACATCTAATTCACAATACTGGCTTTCAGGAGCGCCTTTTGCCAATGTTTTAACTTCACTGAACATATTCACTGGATAAAAAGATGCAACACGGATGAATGCAGTATCACCGGGACGTTCTGCGCTATACAGTGAAACGGAAAAACAGTTTCGATCTACGATTGCGGCAGCAGGTGGCGCACTGAAACATTGGGTCATGTCATTCCATACCCAGCCGGGAGCCTTATCGTGGCTGGCAAAAGCGGAGACATCTATTAAAAGATCACCGTCAATTTTTTTCACGCCGGCTTGGCTCAAAACTGTAACCATATTGCGAAGTTGTTGGCGGGTCAGTGTTGGATCTCCGACAAAACGAGCGATCAAATTCCCTTTTAAAATACCGTTTGAAATTTTGCCATGACTTTCCAATGTGGTGATAAAGCGATAATCTTTTCCTAGTTGTAACAATGCTGCAAGCGCTGTGACAACTTTCAACGTACTTGCTGGCAGAGCCATTTGCTGCCCGTGATAATCAATTACCGGGGTACTGGCGCCAACTTTCTGAGCGATTAACGCAAGATTAGTGCCATCAGGCAGATATTGCGTATATTCCTCAACAGGTGTGGCGTTTGCGTTGGGGGTAGCCAAGTACAGACAGGTAACACAAACTAATTTGCTGGCAATTTTAAAGAAGGACATAAATTTCGCATATGGATGTGGACATGCCACAATACTAAGACGCAACGAGGGGGAAAGTAAACGATGACCCATCATCAAGTCTACGTTAGAATGATATATTAATATGTAGAATATGACTGTGAACTCTGGGTAGCCCGATGGTTCACATTATTGTTTATTGTCTGGAAGCCCGCCCGACAAGGCGTGCTCATTGTGCTGTTATCTGAAAACATCAGGATGATGCTTGTTTTTTGCTCAGGAAAGATTTAGAGGATTAATAAATGAAACAGATTCCAATGACGGTACGTGGCGCGGATAAGTTGCGCGAAGAGTTAGATTATCTAAAGAACGTACGCCGTCCAAAAATTATTTCAGACATTGCTGAAGCGCGTGAACATGGTGATCTGAAAGAAAACGCTGAATATCATGCAGCCCGTGAACAGCAAGGTTTCTGCGAAGGCCGTATTCAGGAAATCGAAGCTAAGCTTTCTAATGCACAAGTGATTGATGTCACAAAAATGCCCAAGACTGGGCGCGTTATTTTTGGCGCTACAGTTACAGCTTTGAATGTAAATACGGATGAAGAGCAAACCTACCGGATTGTAGGTGATGATGAAGCTGATATTAAAGAGAATTTAATCTCAGTGAATTCACCAATTGCCCGTGGTCTGATTGGTAAAGAAGCTGATGACGTTGTTATTATCAAAACACCAGGCGGTGAAGTTGAATATGAAATCCTGAAAGTTGAATATATTTAAACTTCAGAATTAGCCTGTTGCTATTGACTCCTATTAGGTAAAGTTACGCAAAAATCGTAGAGAAGGTAAAAAAGGCCGGATACGGCCTTTTTTACCATAATCATGCGCATGGCATTTTTATATAAATGTGGTTTGATTATTTAGGTAAAATAATTCTGCGTTCTTCCGATTGGCGGTAAAGAACCAGTATTTTTCCGATAATTTGCACATTATATGCACCAGTTTCGCGGACAATTGCATCGGCGATCAAATTTTTGATTTCACGATCTTCGCCTGCGATTTTGACTTTGATAAGCTCATGGTGTGCCAGCGTTTGTTCAATTTCAGCCAACACGCCCTCAGTCAAGCCGTTGTTACCAATCATGACGACAGGTTTTAACGGATGAGCTAGACTTTTCAGGTGTTGCACTTGTTTTTTATTAAGAGTCATTGTTTTTTTGCTTAGTTAGGATTGAAAACGGGACATTCTACCGCCATCTCATATCTATCACCATAAATAGTGTGTTGTGGTTTTGGTGTGCGGAGCAATAGATATCTGGCTCTTTATTAGTATAGTTGGAAAGGACAATGGCCAATAAAAAACGTTCGGCAAGCTCCAGCCGCTGGTTACAGGAACACTTTAGTGATAAATATGTTCTTCAGGCACAGAAAAAAGGGCTTCGCTCTCGCGCTTGGTTTAAACTTGATGAAATTCAACAAAGTGACAAAATTTTTAAGCCCGGCATGACCGTTGTCGATTTAGGCGCCGCCCCTGGTGGGTGGTCTCAGTACGCAGTGAGTCAAATTAATGAGCATGGGCGGGTGATTGCCTGTGATCTTTTACCGATGGATCCAATTGTCGGAGTCGATTTCCTTCAGGGCGATTTTCGTGATGAACTTGTATTGAAAGCATTGCTTGAGCGAGTTGGTGATAACAAAGTCCAGGTTGTCATGTCGGATATGGCGCCCAATATGAGCGGAACACCTGCGGTCGATATTCCTCGATCCATGTATCTGGTTGAATTGGCGTTAGATATGTGTCGTGATGTGCTGGCCCCTAGGGGGAGTTTCATTGTCAAAGTGTTTCAGGGAGAGGGCTTTGATGAATACCTGAGGGAAATTCGCTCCCTGTTTACGAACGTGAAAATTCGTAAGCCAGACGCTTCGCGGGCACGATCGCGTGAAGTATACATTGTAGCGACAGGGCGGAAACTATAGTACCCTGAATGCTATTTGTTAACACAGTTGTAATATGAGGTTAATCCCTTGAGTGACATGGCGAAAAACCTGATTCTCTGGTTAGTTATCGCAGTTGTGCTGATGTCGTTATTCCAGAGTTTTGGTCCCAGCGATTCCAATAGTCGTAGGGTGGATTACTCTACCTTCATCAATGAGTTAGCCCAGGATCAGGTGCGCGAAGTTCGTATCACAGGTCGTGAAATTAATGTTAGTAAGAAAGATAACAGCAGATACACCACTTACCTACCAATACAGGATGAAAAACTGCTTGATACGTTACTGAATAAGAACGTGAAAGTGGTTGGTGAACCGCCGGAAGAACCAAGCCTGCTAACTTCTATTTTCATTTCCTGGTTCCCGATGTTACTGCTTATCGGGGTCTGGATTTTCTTTATGCGTCAGATGCAGGGCGGTGGCGGTAAAGGGGCAATGTCTTTTGGTAAAAGTAAAGCCCGTATGCTGACAGAAGATCAGATTAAAACCACTTTTGCTGATGTTGCTGGTTGCGACGAAGCGAAAGAAGAAGTCGGTGAACTGGTGGAATATCTGCGTGAGCCAGGCCGTTTCCAGAAATTGGGTGGAAAAATCCCAAAAGGTATTCTGATGGTCGGGCCCCCAGGTACTGGTAAGACTTTGCTGGCAAAAGCAATTGCCGGTGAGGCAAAAGTGCCATTCTTTACTATTTCCGGCTCTGACTTTGTTGAAATGTTTGTCGGTGTTGGTGCATCCCGTGTTCGTGATATGTTCGAACAGGCGAAGAAAGCGGCACCTTGTATCATTTTTATTGATGAGATTGATGCAGTAGGCCGCCAGCGTGGTGCCGGTTTGGGTGGTGGTCACGATGAACGTGAGCAGACTTTGAACCAGATGCTGGTTGAGATGGATGGCTTTGAAGGTAACGAAGGTATTATCGTCATTGCCGCAACTAACCGCCCTGACGTACTTGATCCGGCGTTACTGCGCCCTGGGCGTTTTGACCGCCAGGTTGTTGTCGGTCTGCCAGACGTACGTGGTCGTGAGCAGATTCTGAAAGTTCATATGCGCCGGGTTCCTTTGGATACTGATGTCGATGCTTCTGTCATTGCGCGCGGTACTCCGGGATTCTCTGGTGCTGATTTGGCGAATTTGGTGAATGAAGCTGCTTTGTTTGCTGCCCGTGGCAACAGACGTGTGGTTTCTATGGTTGAATTCGAAAAAGCGAAAGACAAAATCATGATGGGTGCGGAGCGCCGTTCCATGGTGATGACGGAAGAGCAAAAAGAATCAACTGCTTATCATGAAGCAGGCCATGCCATTATTGGTCGTTTGGTTCCTGAGCATGATCCTGTTCATAAAGTTACCATTATTCCTCGTGGCCGCGCTTTGGGTGTGACTTTCTTCCTGCCGGAAGGGGATCAGATCAGCGCTAGCCGCCAGAAACTGGAAAGCCAGATTTCAACCTTATACGGCGGCCGTCTGGCAGAAGAGATTATTTATGGTCCAGACAGTGTTTCTACTGGCGCATCTAACGATATCAAGGTTGCAACATCAATTGCCCGTAACATGGTAACGCAGTGGGGTTTCTCGGAAAAACTCGGCCCATTGCTCTATGCGGAGGAAGAAGGAGAAGTGTTCCTCGGGCGTTCAGTTGCGAAAGCTAAACATATGTCTGATGAAACGGCTCGTCTGATCGATCAGGAAGTTAAGGCCATTATCGACCATAACTATCAACGTGCCCGTCATATCCTGATGGACAATCTTGATATTCTGCATTCGATGAAAGACGCATTGATGAAGTACGAAACTATTGATGCACCTCAGATCGATGACTTAATGAATCGTACGAATGTGCGCCCGCCAGCAGGATGGGAAAATGGTAACGGTAGCAACAATAACAGCCGACCAGCAAGTAATACGCCATCGCCACAGGCTGCAAAACCAACTGATGATGTCAATACGTCGGTACAAGATGGTGAACAATCAGAAAATAAAGATTTGTAATTGTTCCTTAGTCCGATAGATATATGTACTAAACCCCAGGCAAGCCCTGGGGTTTTGATATTAAAGGTAGACCAGCATGAAACTCATAGCTAGAGATAATGTTCTCGATCTCTCCCGCCCGCAAGTGATGGGTATTTTGAATGTTACTCCAGATTCATTTTCTGATGGTGGTGCTCATAATACTTTGGATATGGCCTTACGACATGCTGAAAAGATGGTTCTCGCAGGAGCTGCAATCATTGATGTTGGCGGAGAATCTACCCGTCCGGGTGCTGATGAGGTCAGTGAACAGGAAGAAGTAGATCGGGTTGTTCCGGTTATTGAAGCTTTAGCTCAACGATTTAATATTTGGATTTCTGTTGATACCTCAAAAGCATTGGTTATGAGTGAATCAGCAAAAGCTGGTGCACATTTGATTAACGATATTCGTTCATTGCAAGAATCTGGTGCTTTGGAAAGTGCTGCTCAATCTGGCTTACCTGTTTGTTTGATGCATATGAAAGGTCAGCCGAGGACTATGCAGGATGCGCCACATTATGAAAATTTGTTGGGCGAAGTGAAACAATTTTTTACTGAACAAATTGAACGTTGTATGGCGGCAGGGATAGCAAAAGATAAACTTATTCTTGATCCGGGCTTCGGTTTTGGCAAAGGCTTGACGCATAATTATCAGTTACTGGCGCATTTAAACGAACTTCATCAATTTGGTTTGCCTGTGTTGGCGGGAATGTCACGTAAATCCATGATAGGTCAGCTGCTTCATGTCCCAGCACAAGAAAGGGTTGCCGGTAGTGTGGCCTGCGCTGTTATTGCCGCTATGCAAGGAGCGCAAATTATCCGGGTACATGACGTTAAAGAGACCGTGCAGGCAATGCGAATTGTTGAAGCAACACTTTTAGTAAAGGAAGAAAAGAAACTATGAGTAACCGCAAATACTTTGGTACTGATGGCATCCGTGGCAAAGTGGGCGATAGCCCAATCACGCCGGATTTTGTGTTAAAGCTCGGTTGGGCTGCGGGTAAGGTACTGGCTCGTCATGGTTCTCGTAAAATCATTATCGGTAAGGATACCCGCATTTCTGGCTATATGCTGGAGTCTTCTTTAGAAGCAGGTTTGGCAGCGGCTGGTTTGTCTGCTTCATTTACTGGTCCTATGCCAACACCAGCTGTTGCTTATCTGACCCGTACTTTCCGTGCTGAAGCTGGAATTGTTATTTCTGCTTCTCATAATCCTTATTATGATAATGGTATTAAATTCTTCTCTATTGACGGTAAGAAACTGCCGGATGATGTGGAAGAAGCGATTGAAGCCGAAATGGAAAAACCACTGACTTGCGTGGAATCCGCAGAATTAGGACGTGCAAACCGTATTGTTGATGCGGCTGGTCGTTATATTGAGTTCTGTAAAGGGACATTTCCAAGCGAACAAAGTCTCAATGGGTTGAAAATTGTTCTTGACTGCGCTAACGGTGCGACTTATCACATTGCTCCAAATGTACTCAGAGAGCTAGGGGCTAATGTTGTGACGATTGGCTGTGAGCCGAACGGGATTAATATCAACGAAAAATGTGGTGCTACCGATGTTCGGTTGTTGCAGCAACGTGTTGTAGAAGAGAAGGCAGATGTCGGCCTGGCATTCGATGGTGATGGTGACCGCGTGATTATGGTTGACCACTTGGGGCAGAAAGTTGATGGCGATCAGATCCTTTATATTATTGCCCGCGAAGCCTTGAGACAGGGACAACTGCGTGGTGGTGTTGTGGGCACGCTGATGAGTAATATGGGATTGGAGTTGGCATTGAAACAGCTTGGTATCCCATTCTTGCGTACTAAGGTGGGTGACCGTTATGTGCTGGAAAAATTGCAGGAAGAAGGCTGGCGTTTAGGTGCTGAAAATTCCGGTCATGTTATTCTGCTTGATAAAACAACCACAGGTGATGGTATTGTTGCTGGCCTTCAGATTCTGAGTGCAATGGTGCGTAACCATATGAGCCTGCATGATTTATGCAGTGGTATGAAACTTTTGCCGCAGGTGCTGGTAAATGTTCGTTTTTCTGGTTCACACGATCCGCTTCAATCAGAAAATGTAATCAGTGTCGCCAAATCTGTTGAGGCTGAATTAAATGGCCGTGGACGGGTACTATTACGTAAGTCGGGCACTGAGCCATTGATTCGTGTCATGGTGGAAGGCGAAGATGATGTTCAGGTAACGGCTTTGGCGCATCGCATTGCTGATGCAGTGAAACACGCTGGTTAATTTGTTGTTTTTTTCCTCAAGTGATTCTGATTATTGAAATTAACCTTGCGTATCAGATGTTGTTTGGTTAGTATTCACACCCACTCAACAGGCGATTAATCTGTTTGGGTGGGTGATGCGGTATAAGGTAACCACGTAAATCGTGGTAAACCCCACGAGGATACAGGTACAACATATGTATGAAGCTCTTTTAGTTGTTTTCTTGCTGGTTGCTATCGGGCTGATTGCCTTGGTTATGCTACAGCAGGGTAAAGGTGCTGATATGGGTGCTTCCTTTGGTGCGGGTGCGTCTGCAACACTGTTTGGTTCATCGGGTTCTGGTAACTTTATGACCCGTATGACTGCGCTTTTTGCCACTCTGTTTTTTATTATTAGTTTGGTGCTTGGGAATATGACCAGTAACCAAACGAGTATAGGCAGTAAGTGGGAGAATATCGGTGAACCGGCTAAAGTCGAGAAGTCCACAGAAATCCCGACAGCGCCAGCAGCACCGAATAGTGACATTCCGCAGTAACCGTCACGAAAAAAGAATTGGAATGAGGTTGTTGGTTAAGTAGATAACCTTATATCAGTGCCGAGGTGGTGAAATTGGTAGACACGCTACCTTGAGGTGGTAGTGCCCACACTAGGGCTTACGGGTTCAAGTCCCGTCCTCGGTACCATTAAATTCAGATAGCTTGCGTTTTGGCAGTTATCAGCGTAATATTTGCCACGTTTTCGAACGCGGGATGGAGCAGCATGGTAGCTCGTCGGGCTCATAACCCGAAGGTCGTCGGTTCAAATCCGGCTCCCGCAACCACTTCTTAATAAGATGTACCTTTTTCGAGTGAAATAATTCAGCAATATTTAACGTATTGATCCTGATTTGAAAGGTGCGCGAAGTGAGTGGTTTAAGTCACTGGCAGCAAATAGGGTCCAGTTGCATAAAGCCCCGAATTTCGGGGTTTTTTGTTATTTGACAACAGAACTACTGGGCTAATGAGCCCTTTTTTTATGTCTTGGGGGTGGGTTTGTCCACATTAGAACAAAAATTAACAGCGATGATTTCAGCACCAGTTGAAGCTTTAGGCTTTGAATTAGTCGGTCTGGAGTTTATTCGTGCGCGTGTTTCTACACTGCGGATCTATATTGATAGTGAGAATGGTATCACTGTTGATGATTGTGCTGATGTTAGCCACCAGGTCAGTGCAGTATTGGATGTCGAAGATCCTATCTCGGTGCTTTATAACCTGGAAATTTCTTCACCTGGCCTAGAACGTCCATTGTTCACGGCTGAACATTACCAGCGTTTTATTGGTGAAGAAGTCAGTCTGGTTTTACGTATAGCAATGCAAAACCGTCGGAAATGGTTGGGCATTATCAAAACTGTCGACGGCGAAATGATCACGGTTACGGTGGATGGAAAAGATGAAGTGTTCGCACTGAGCAACATCCAGAAAGCGAACCTGGTACCCCACTTTTAAAGTTCGGATGAGGCAACTAGGATGAATAAAGAAATTCTGGCTGTTGTGGAAGCGGTTTCCAACGAAAAATCTCTTCCACGCGAAAAAATCTTCGAGGCGCTGGAAACAGCACTGGCCACAGCCACCAAGAAAAAATATGAACAAGATATTGATGTTCGTGTCAGTATAGATCGTAAATCTGGCGATTTTGACACCTTCCGCCGTTGGTTAGTTGTTGAAGAAGTGACTCAGCCAACTCGTGAAATTACGCTGGAAGCGGCTAGATTCGAAGAGCCTGAAATTGATTTGGGTGGTTATACCGAAGATCAAATTGAATCAGTCACATTTGACCGTATTACAACACAGACAGCTAAACAGGTTATCGTACAGAAAGTACGTGAAGCTGAACGCGCCATGGTTGTTGACCAGTTTCGCGAGCAGCAAGGTGAGATCATCACCAGTGTCGTTAAGAAAGTAAATCGTGAAAATATCACGCTTGATCTGGGCAATAATGCTGAAGCAGTTATCCTTCGCGAAGACATGTTACCAAGGGAAAATTTCCGCCCAGGTGACCGCGTGCGTGGTGTACTGTATGATGTTCGCCCTGAAGCACGAGGTGCGCAACTGTTTGTCAGCCGTTCCCGCCCGGAAATGTTGGTTGAACTGTTCCGTATTGAGGTTCCGGAAATTGGTGAGGAGCTTATTGAGATTAAAGCTGCTGCCCGTGATCCGGGTTCCCGCGCTAAAATCGCAGTAAAAACTAATGATAAGCGTATCGATCCGGTTGGTGCTTGTGTTGGTATGCGTGGCGCGCGAGTACAGGCCGTTTCCAGTGAACTGGGCGGCGAACGAATTGATATCGTATTGTGGGATGATAACCCAGCTCAATTCGTAATTAATGCTATGGCTCCGGCTGATGTTGCATCCATTGTTGTTGACGAAGACAAATGTACGATGGATGTTGCCGTTGAAAGCAACAACTTGGCTCAGGCTATCGGCCGTAATGGTCAAAATGTGCGTCTGGCTGCGCAGTTGCTGAAAAAACACCGTGGTGATGACAAGTGGGAATTAAATGTCATGACTGCTGAGGAGCTGCAAGCAAAACATCAGGCAGAAGCTCACGCTTCTATTGATACATTCACTAAGCATCTCGATATTGATGAAGAGTTCGCAACTGTTCTGGTCGAAGAAGGTTTCTCAACTCTGGAAGAACTGGCTTATGTGCCAATTAAGGAGCTTCTGGAAATTGATGGCCTTGATGAGGAAACTATCGAAGTCCTACGTGAACGTGCAAAAGCTGCTTTAACTACTTTGGAACTGGCTCAGAAAGAGAGTCTTAGTGATAAGCAACCAACTGAAGAGTTGTTAAATCTGACTGGTATGAACCGCACTCTGGCATTTGACCTGGCTGCCCGTGGCATCTGTACGCTGGAAGATCTTGCCGAGCAGGGTATCGACGACCTATCGGATATTGAAGGTTTGAGTGATGAGCAAGCAGGAGAGTTCATCATGGCTGCTCGCAATATCTGTTGGTTTGGTGATGATGCGTAATAAACTGTAGCAGGAAGGAACAGCATGACAGATGTAACCGTAAAATCACTGGCAGAAGAGATCCAGACTTCGGTTGATCGCCTGGTACAGCAATTTGCTGATGCAGGGATTAAAAAAACCGAAGCTGATTTTGTCTCCCAGAAAGAGAAAGAAGCTTTACTGGCACATTTGAACCGCGAACAAGGCGGTTCAGCTGGTAAACCAGATAAATTAACATTACAGCGTAAAACACGTAGTACATTGAGTGTTTCAGGCACCGATGGAAAAAGCAAACCGGTAGCCGTCGAGGTCCGTAAAAAGCGCACATATGTAAACCGCGATGCAGTTGAACAGACTAAAGCGGAAGAACAGGCGAAGCGTGAAGCGGAAGAGCAAGCACGGCGCGAAGCAGAAGAAAAAGCGCAACGCGAAGCCGAAGCAGCAGCGAAGAAACTCGCTGAAGAACAGGCTAAACGTGCGGCAGAAGAAATAGCCAAACGTGAGGCAGCTGAAAAAGCTAAGCGCCAGGCAGCGGAAAATGAAAAAGTGACCAATCAACATACCGAACATAAACAAAAACCAGCTCAAAATGAGAAAGCGCGTCGAGAAGCAGAAGCTGCTGATCTTAAGCGTAAAGCAGAAGAAGAAGTGCGCCGTAAGGTAGAAGAGGAAGCTAAACGCGTTGCTGAAGAGGCTCGCCGTATGGCTGAGGAGAATCAGGATAAATGGTCAAATGATTCAGATTCCAGCGATAATAATGAAGATTATCATGTCACTACCTCTCGCCACGCCCGTGCTGCAGAAGACGAAAATGATGCCAAAGTTGAAGGTGATCGCCGTGCTCGTAGCCGCAGTGGTAAAACTACTCGCCAGAAGAAAAATAATAAACATTCTGAATCCAAAGCGGATCGTGAAGAAGCCCGTGCAGTTGGCCGTACAAAAGGCAAACAACGTAAAACCAGTACATTGCAACAGAGCTTCAATAAGCCTGTAGCCGCAGTTAACCGTGATGTTGTAATTGGTGAAACTATTACTGTTGCTGAGCTGGCTAATAAGATGGCGGTTAAAGGCTCTCAGGTCATCAAAGCTATGATGAAAATGGGCGCAATGGCAACTATCAACCAGGTGATTGATCAGGAAACTGCACAGCTGGTTGCTGAAGAAATGGGTCATAAAGTCATCCTGCGTCGTGAGAACGAACTGGAAGAAGCGCTGATGAGTGACCGCGATACCGGTGAAGCTGTAGCCGAATCTCGTGCGCCGGTTGTGACTATCATGGGTCACGTTGACCACGGTAAAACTTCTCTGTTGGATTACATTCGTTCTACGAAGGTGGCTTCTGGTGAGGCGGGTGGTATTACCCAGCATATCGGTGCTTACCATGTTGAAACTGAAAGTGGCATGATTACCTTCCTGGATACTCCAGGACACGCTGCATTTACTTCAATGCGTGCGCGTGGGGCGAAAGCTACTGACATCGTGGTTCTGGTTGTTGCTGCCGATGATGGTGTAATGCCTCAGACTATCGAAGCTATCCAGCACGCAAAAGCAGCGAATGTTCCTGTGGTTGTTGCAGTTAACAAAATCGATAAACCAGAAGCCGATCCGGATCGCGTGAAAACTGAGCTTTCTCAGCACGGTGTTCAGCCTGAAGAGTGGGGTGGTGAAACTCAGTTTATCAATGTATCTGCTAAAGCTGGTATCGGAATTGATGAACTGCTGGACGCAATCTTGCTACAGGCTGAAGTCCTTGAACTGAATGCTGTCTATTCTGGTATGGCAAGCGGCGTTGTTATTGAATCGTTCTTGGATAAAGGTCGTGGCCCGGTTGCGACAGTACTGGTTCAGGAAGGTACTTTGAACAAAGGCGATATCGTACTTTGTGGCTTTGAATATGGACGCGTTCGTGCGATGCGTGACGAACTGGGTCGTGAAGTGTTTTCTGCGGGCCCATCTATTCCAGTGGAAATCCTTGGCTTGTCCAACGTGCCGGCAGCTGGTGATGAAGCAACTGTTGTACGTGACGAGAAGAAAGCCCGTGAAGTGGCTCTGTATCGTCAGGGTAAATTCCGTGAAGTCAAACTGGCTCGTCAGCAGAAATCTAAACTGGAAAACATGTTTGCTAATATGGAAGAAGGTGAAGTTTCTGAACTGAATATCGTTCTGAAATCTGACGTTCAAGGGTCATGTGAAGCAATCCGCGAAGCACTGGAGCAACTGTCTACCAATGAAGTGAAAGTGAAAATCATCGGCTCTGGTGTAGGTGGTATTACTGAAACTGACGCTACATTGGCTGCTGCTTCCAATGCAATTATTCTGGGTTTCAACGTTCGTGCCGATGCTTCTGCACGCCGTGTCGTTGAAAATGAAAACCTGGATCTGCGTTATTACTCCGTTATCTATAGCCTGATTGATGAAGTTAAACAGGCAATGAGTGGTATGCTGGCGCCTGAATATAAACAGCAGATCATGGGCCTTGCAGAAGTTCGTGATGTGTTTAAATCACCGAAATTCGGTGCGATTGCAGGTTGTATGGTGACTGAAGGTACCATTAAGCGTAATAACCCAATCCGCGTACTGCGTGATAACGTGGTGATTTACGAAGGTGAACTGGAATCCCTGCGCCGCTTTAAAGATGACGTTAACGAAGTCCGTAACGGTATGGAATGTGGCATCGGCGTTAAGAACTACAACGACGTTCGTGTCGGCGACATGATCGAAGTATTTGAAATTATTGAAATTAAACGTTCTATCGCTTAATTCCTACCGCTGGTTAATTTCATTGTTGGGGGGCTTATGCCCCCCAAATGTCAGGAGATATAACAATGGCAAGAGAATTCAGCCGTACTCAGCGCGTTGCACAAGAAATGCAAAAAGAGATTGCCATCATTTTACAGAGAGAAGTAAAAGATCCCCGGATCGGCATGGCGACTGTTTCTGGCGTTGAAGTTTCCCGTGATTTGGCTTATGCCAAAGTATTTGTTACCTTTCTGAATGTGTTGACTGAAGAACATGATTCCGATGTGGTGAAAAACGGTATCAAGGCATTGAATGAAGCTTCTGGTTTTATTCGTTCTCTGCTGGGTAAAGCAATGCGTTTGCGTGTCGTACCAGAACTGACTTTCTCCTATGATAATTCCCTGGTAGAGGGGATGCGGATGTCCAATCTGGTTACTAATGTCGTGAAGAATGATGAACAGCGCCGGGCTTCTGTGGATCATAAAGAGGAGAAGTAATGGGGCGTCGTCGTCGCGGTCGTGATATACATGGCGTGTTGTTACTGGATAAGCCGCAGGATATTTCTTCTAATGATGCGTTGCAAAAAGTAAAACGTATTTTCAACGCCAACAAAGCTGGTCACACTGGCGCGTTGGATCCGTTGGCAACGGGTATGCTGCCGGTTTGTCTCGGTGAAGCTACGAAGTTTTCCCAGTTCTTACTTGATTCTGATAAGCGTTATCGGGTGATAGCCCGTCTTGGCCAGCGTACTGACACATCTGATTCACACGGACAGATCATCAGTGAAAGAGCAATCCGGCTAAATCAGGCTCAGCTTAATGAAGCTTTGGCTAAATTCCGTGGTAATACTATGCAAATCCCTTCCATGTATTCTGCACTGAAACATCAGGGGAAACCACTGTATGAGTATGCCCGTCAAGGTATTGAAGTAGAACGGGAAGCACGGCCAATTACGGTCTATGAATTACAGTTTATCCGCTGGGAAGATGATGAACTGGAATTGGAAATACACTGTTCGAAAGGAACTTATATTCGCACTATTATTGATGATTTAGGCGAATTATTAGGTTGTGGCGCACACGTTATTTATTTACGTCGTTTACAGGTAGCGAATTATCCAAGTGATCGAATGGTTACGCTTGAGCAATTATATGAATTGCAAAAGCAGGCCGAAGATCGGGAAATACCTGTAGACGAATTAATTGATCCGTTGTTATTACCAATGGATAGTGCAGTTGCTCATTTCCCAGAGGTTAATTTACTTCCGGTAGTTGCGGCTTATTTTAAACAAGGTCAGGCGGTACGAAGTGCTAAATCTCTGGCTCTGGTTGAGAGTATGGTGCGCGTAACTGAGGGTAATGAACGCAAATTCATTGGCATTGCTGTTATCAATGACGATGGGCTTGTTGCTCCTCGCCGTTTGGTTGTTGAAAGCCGGGATTAGGGTATTTGGGGTTATCTTGCGCTTAACTTATTTGCAGCGTAGAATGGCGCAGCTATATGTTGGGTGGCTGAATTAGAGATCGGCACCCGTAATTTTAATTTATGTATTTTTGGAGTTGTAATATGTCTCTAAGTACTGAAGCAAAAGCGCAAATTATTGCTGAATTTGGTCGTGATGCGAATGACAGTGGTTCTAGTGAAGTGCAGGTTGCTCTGCTGACTGCACAGATTAACCACCTGCAAGGCCATTTTTCAGAGCACAAAAAAGATCACCATAGCCGTCGTGGTCTGCTGCGCATGGTTTCTCAGCGTCGTAAATTGCTGGACTATCTGAAGCGTAAGAATGTAACAAGTTACACTGCGCTGATTGGGCGTCTTGGCTTACGTCGCTAATCAAGCAAGTTTCAGTGGAAAGGGGCCATATATGGCCCCTTTTCTTCTGAGAAATCATCATATGTAGCAGCATAAGAATGCTAATGATGATTTTTGGGTAAGGCTCTTCGGTTACAGAGGTTCGCGCGGCTAATGAGAGTGCTTAAAGGAATGAGACCTGTCATTAGTCGCGAGGATGTGGCATGAAGAGATCATTCATTGTTGTCTGCTGAATATAAAAGACAACGTTAACGAAAGGATATTATTTTGCTGAATCCGATTGTTCGTAAATTTCAATATGGTCAACATACCGTTACTATCGAAACTGGTATGATGGCTCGCCAGGCCACGGCTGCTGTCATGGTCAATATGGATGACACTGCTGTATTCGTCACTGTTGTTGGTCAGAAAAAAGTAAAAGCTGGTCAGGATTTTTTCCCGCTGACGGTTAACTATCAGGAGCGTACTTACGCCGCAGGCCGTATCCCTGGCAGCTTCTTCCGTCGTGAAGGTCGCCCAGGAGAAGGCGAAACGTTGGTAGCCCGTTTGATTGATCGCCCTTTGCGTCCTCTGTTTCCGGAAGGTTTTCTGAACGAAGTTCAGATTGTAGCGACTGTGGTTTCTGTCAATCCACAAATTAACCCGGATATCGTTGCAATGATTGGCGCTTCTGCTGCGCTGGCATTGTCTGGTATTCCATTCAATGGCCCGATTGGCGCGGCCCGCGTTGGTTATATTAATGATCAATATGTACTGAACCCAACCAGTGATGAGCTGAAAAACAGCCGTCTGGATCTGGTGGTTTCAGGTACTGCCGGTGCTGTTTTGATGGTGGAGTCTGAAGCAGATCTGCTGACTGAAGAGCAAATGCTGGGTGCGGTAGTGTTCGGTCATGATCAACAACAAGTGGTTATTGATAACATTAATGCGTTGGCTGCGGAAGCGGGCAAAGAGAAATGGGATTGGGTGCCAGAACCTGTTAACCAGGCGCTGCATGATCGTGTAGCTGAATTGGCAGAAAGCCGTCTGGGTGATGCTTATCGTATCACTGAGAAACAGGAGCGTTATGCTCAGGTTGATGCTATCAAAGATGAAGTTACAGCTGCGTTGTTGGAACAGGATGAAACTTTGGAAGAAGCGGAAATCCATGAAATTCTGGGCAGCTTAGAGAAAAATGTTGTTCGTAGCCGTGTCCTGAGCGGTGAACCACGTATTGATGGCCGCGAAAAAGATATGGTTCGTGCGTTGGACGTACGTACTGGTGTTCTGCCCCGTACTCACGGTTCTGCATTGTTTACCCGCGGTGAAACTCAGGCTCTGGTTACTGCGACGCTGGGGACAGAACGTGATGCACAGATCATTGATGAGCTGATGGGCGAACGTACAGATCGCTTCTTGCTGCACTATAATTTCCCTCCCTATTCTGTTGGTGAAACAGGTATGATGGGGTCACCAAAGCGTCGTGAAATTGGGCATGGCCGTTTGGCTAAACGTGGTGTATTGGCAGTCATGCCAAAAGCTAACGAGTTCCCATACACAGTTCGTGTAGTTTCTGAAATTACAGAATCTAATGGTTCATCTTCAATGGCATCTGTCTGTGGAGCATCTCTTGCGTTGATGGATGCAGGTGTGCCGATTAAAGCCGCTGTTGCTGGTATTGCAATGGGCTTGGTGAAAGAAGGTGATAACTTTGTTGTGCTGTCTGATATTCTGGGTGACGAAGATCATCTGGGTGACATGGACTTTAAAGTAGCGGGTAGCTGTGAAGGTATCAGCGCGCTGCAAATGGATATCAAAATTGAAGGTATCACCCGTGAAATTATGCAAGTTGCGTTGAATCAGGCAAAAGGTGCGCGTTTGCATATCTTGAGCGTGATGGAGCAGGCAATTACCACTCCACGTGATGATATTTCTCAATTTGCACCACGCATTCATACTATCAAGATCAACCCTGACAAGATCAAAGATGTTATCGGTAAAGGTGGTTCGGTTATCCGTGCACTGACTGAAGAAACCGGGACTACCATTGAGATCGAAGATGATGGCACAGTGAAAATTGCTGCAACTGATGGCGAAAAAGCAAAACATGCAATCAGTCGTATTGAAGAAATTACTGCGGAGATCGAAGTTGGCCGTATTTACGCCGGTAAGGTAACCCGTATCGTTGATTTCGGCGCATTTGTTGCTATCGGTGGTGGTAAAGAAGGTCTGGTGCATATTTCGCAGATTGCTGATAAGCGTGTTGAGAAAGTGGCTGACTATTTGCAGGTTGGTCAGGAAACATCAGTTAAAGTACTGGAAATTGATCGCCAGGGCCGTGTTCGCCTGAGCATCAAAGAAGCAACAGCCGGCACAGCTGTTGAGGAAGCACCACCAGCACCACAATCAGCAGAATAAATTTGATGTCATAAACGGTGTCTTGTAAAAAAGCGCCGTTTAATAGACTCAGGGCAGGAGGCCCAATAAATGCAATAGGTGATAGGGCATTCTTAATCAATGTCTGACTTTGGGAGTAGGAAATGAATTTTTTTCTGCGCTGGTGTTATGCTGTAGCAATACTTATTTTGGCAGGATGCAGCAGCAAGGATTGGCGTAAAAACGAAGTTTTTGCTATTCCATTACAACCTTCATTGCAGCAGGAAGTTATTCTGGCCCGTATGGAACAGATTCTTGCGAGTCGATCATTGACAGAAGATGAGTACGCACAGCTTTTATATGAGAGGGGTGTGCTGTATGATAGTCTCGGGCTGAGAGCTTTGGCACGGAATGATTTTTCTATTGCCTTGTCTATTCGGCCTAATATTCCAGAGATTTTTAATTATCTGGGAATTTACTTTACGCAGGCTGGCAATTTTGATGCCGCCTATGAAGCGTTTGATTCTGTATTAGAGCTTGATCCAACTTACAATTACGCGCGTCTGAACCGCGGCATCGCGTTGTATTACGGTGGCCGGTATAAGTTAGCGCAGGATGATCTGCAGGCGTTTTATCAAGACGATCCAAATGATCCCTTCCGTTCGTTGTGGTTGTACCTGGTGGAAAAAGAATTTTATCCTAAAGGAGCGATGGTAAACTTGTCGCAACACTACGAAAGAGCGAACCGGGGGCAATGGGGCTGGAATATAGTTGAATTCTATTTAGGCAAAATCAGTGAATATACATTGATGGATCGCCTGAAAGAGAATGCAACGGATAACACTTCGCTCGCTGAGCATCTCAGTGAAACTGACTTCTATTTAGGTAAACATTACCTAAGTCTGGGGGACAAGGATAGCGCATCTGCGTTATTCAAGCTGACGGTGGCTAACAACGCACATAACTTTGTTGAGCACCGCTATGCATTGTTGGAATTGGCGCTGTTAGGCCAGGAACAAGACGACCTATCAGAATCGGACCAGCAATAGCTGACGAACATTTCGAGATCGATTAGTAAAGTCCATCATCTTGACCGATGAGGGCTTGTTTGTTCGTTTAATTAAATACTTTGAGCCAGTTCACATTTTAAATGAAAATGACCGAAATTTTTTTCAATGCGTTATGTAGACTGGCCGCCATAACTAATGAGGCACCATTACATGACCACTGAGACTGAAATCTCTTTTGCTGATCTGGGTTTATCAGCACCTATTCTTTCTGCACTGGGAGATCTTGGCTATGAAAAGCCATCTCCAATCCAGCAACAATGTATTCCCCATTTACTAAATGGCCGTGATGTGTTGGGTATGGCACAGACCGGCAGCGGTAAAACGGCGGCATTCAGCTTGCCTTTACTGCATAACATCAATGCTGAGCTGAAAGCTCCGCAGATCCTTGTGCTGGCACCGACTCGTGAACTGGCGGTACAGGTAGCTGAAGCGTGCTCAGATTTTTCTAAACATATGCGTAACGTGAATGTTGTTGCTCTGTATGGTGGGCAACGTTATGACGTTCAATTACGTGCTTTGCGCCAGGGCCCACAAATTGTTGTAGGTACACCTGGGCGTCTTCTGGATCACCTGAAGCGTGGTACTTTGGATCTTTCTAACCTGAGCGGTTTGGTTTTGGATGAAGCAGACGAAATGCTGCGTATGGGCTTCATCGAAGATGTTGAAAACATCATGAGCCAGATCCCGGCAGAGCACCAAACTGCGCTGTTCTCTGCAACGATGCCGGAAGCTATCCGCCGCATCACTCGTCGTTTCATGAACGATCCTCAGGAAGTGCGTATCCAGGCGAGTGTAACTACCCGTCCTGACATCAGCCAGAGCTACTGGTCTGTTTACGGTATGCGTAAAAATGAAGCACTGGTGCGTTTCCTGGAAGCTGAAGATTTTGATGCTGCGATTATTTTCGTGCGTACCAAAAATGCAACGCTGGAAGTGGCGGAAGCACTGGAGCGTAGTGGTTACAATAGTGCGGCCCTGAACGGTGATATGAACCAGGCACTGCGTGAGCAGACACTGGAACGTCTGAAAGATGGTCGTTTGGATATTCTGATCGCAACGGATGTTGCCGCGCGCGGTTTGGATGTTGAGCGTATCAGTCTGGTTGTTAACTATGATATTCCAATGGATGCGGAATCTTATGTTCACCGTATTGGCCGTACAGGTCGTGCGGGGCGTGCTGGTCGTGCGTTGCTGTTTGTAGAAAACCGTGAACGCCGCCTGTTACGTAACGTTGAACGTACAATGAAGTTGACTATCCCTGAAGTTGAACTGCCGAATGCCGAGTTGTTGAGTCAGCGCCGTCTGGAAAAATTCGCAGCTAATGTACAGCAACAACTGGAAAGCAGCGATCTGGAGCAGTACCGTGCTCTGTTGTCCAAATTGCAACCTGCGGAAGATTTGGATATAGAAACTCTGGCAGCGGCGTTGTTGAAAATGGCACAAGGTGAGCGTCCGTTGATTCTGCCACCAGATCCGGTTCGCCGTCCTCGTCGTGAGTTCAACGAGCGTGATGATCGTCGTCGCAATAGTTTCGATGATCGTGGTGATAGGGGTGAACAACGTGGTGATCGCCCTCGCCGTGAGCGCCGTGATGTTGGCGAAATGGAACTGTACCGTATTGAAGTGGGTCGTGACGATGGTGTTGAAGTTCGTCATATCGTTGGTGCGATTGCTAACGAAGGCGATATCAGCAGCCGTTATATTGGTAACATCAAACTGTTTGCAACTCATTCAACAATTGAGCTGCCAAAAGGTATGCCAGGCGAAATATTGTCTCACTTTACCCGTACCCGTATTCTGAATAAGCCAATGAATATGCAGTTAATGGGTGATGCACAGCCATTTGAACGTCGCGAACGCCGTGGTGGCCCACGTAATGGTAATGGTAACGGTAGTGGTAATGCTCCTCGCCGTGATCGCGAGAATTTCAACGGTGGTGGTCGTCGTTTCAGCGGTGAACGCCGTAGTGGCGAAGGTCGCGGTGGTGAAAGTCGTGGTGAAGGCCAAAACCGTAGCAATTTCCGTGGCCGTAGCGATGATAATGGTTCATCTGCTCCACGCCGTCGTTATAACAACAGCAACGCGCAGTAATTGACTGATATTTAAATGATAAAACGGCTCCTTTTTACAGGAGCCGTTTTTGTTGTCAGTGCACTGCAATCTACCGAGTGTTTCAATCGCGGTGTGCTCAGTTTTCTTGGGGATTGCTTCCTTTTAGTGGTATTTGGCTTTCAGGTTGTTTATTGAATCTCATCATTCAACTGTTCTAAGTACCCTTTCATATATGATACCCGCTTGTGGGCCTCATTTTTGCCGGCTGTAGTTTGCATTGTCTCAGGGAGCCGAAAAAGCTTGGTGTAAAAATGATCCACGGTATACATTTTGTCATTTGGTTCCCTATCAACACAAAATGGATCAATTTCAGAATACAGCTGACTGTTGGATGTTATACCGACCTGAATGCACCGGGCGATACCGATTGCGCCAAGTGCGTCTAGACGGTCTGCATCCTGAACGATCCTCGCTTCTAAGGTTGTCGGTACTATATTTGCACTGAAACTGTGGGCGACAATTGCATGATGAATGTCTGAAAGGTATTTCTGGGGGTAGGCTATCTTTTCCAGAAACGTGATCGCTATATCAGCAGCAATTTGTGAACTTCTCCCTCTGTCTGGATGATTTTTGGGGAGAGCATAACAATCATGCAGGTAAGCTGCGGGTATGATTACTTTACTGTTTGCTTTCTCTTGCAGACATAATCTTTCTGACGTTTGTACTACCCTCATAATATGGTTGATGTCATGTGCAGGATCCGTATTCATTTCTTTAGAAATGAACTCTCGGAATAGCATTTCATACCTGTTTAAATGTTCCATGAAAATGACTTTTTTTAAAAAGTTGCTGGGGGCTGTTGGCATTTCATATAGATAACCATACCAGAAAAAAGCTGGGAACAATAATTTCGTTCATATACTTAACCTGAATTCTGGTTAAGCCGTCACTAACCTATCCATTTCTGAGCGGGAAATATTCAGTGACGGTTTGTTCTCTTTGAGACAATAAGCGATGAGTCCTTCCAACACATTCAACATTAATCCCTGTATACTACGGTGTCGTGAGTGCTCTATCTGTGAAATATCCTTTAACTGATCTAATTATGTTGATGCTTTTTTGGCATCGTTTTCATCACAGCAAAAACCAGGAAGGTAAAAAATGAGTGTAGCACTATTATGAAACCTTATTTATTTTTAATTTATTATCATTAAAACAAATTAAACATAAATACAAAATAGTGTCTTACACCTTCATTGCATAATATAACTCTTATCCCTTAGTATATATTTATATTTTTTCAAAAAAACAACATCATTAAATCAATAAATAATCTATTAATATATAGCATTGCCACAATCTATCTTTTATATTAATTTTCACTGCGTAAATTTTTCTGTTTCGCAAAATAATTTTAATATCATTATTAATGTATTTTACCTATGAACAGTAAATTTAATAAATACGCAAAATCAATAGCAAATTTAAAAACTATGAAGGATATATATTAATGAACTCAAATGTCTATTTATTCCTTAATGCAGATAACACCAGATATAATGAAACATTAAAAAGCGCAGACATAGCCTACCCTCAACCTATCAGTAACGATTGGCCTGATCTCCCTATCGAGTTTCAAAGACATATTGATGATGTGATTAATTTAAATGGTTATTTATATTTTTTTAAAGGCTCGCAATATGTTAAATTCGATATCGCAAAAGCTAAGGTGATTGATGGGCCGAAATTTATTGCAGATGGATGGCCCGGACTGAAAGGAACCGAATTTGAAAATGGGATAGATGCAGCTACAGAATTTACAACAAATATTGTTTGCTTCTTCAAAGGCAGTGATTGTGTCGATTACACTGTGAATTCACATACGATTAAACGGAACTCTATTTCAGCCAGATGGGGCATTACAGAGAAATACACAGAATTCAGCACCAATCTAGATGCGGCTGTACAGAGAATAAATTCTCGTATTGACCTATTCAAAGGAGGTAATTATATCCGGTTTAATCTGAAATCGAATGCTATTGATTATGGACCTGCCCCTATTTCTAATTATACCGGAGGTCCCTTCAACAAAATCCAAGCAGCAGTATCCGTTGATATCGATTTATTAGGCAGTGACCGAGGAAATAATGGAGGCTGTAGCGGAACATGTGGCACTAATGACAATGGTAAACACTGTTTCCAGTTACCTCAAAGTATTCGATTTGGTCTGATAGCTTATACTAATACAACTACCCATCAACAAACAGTAAAAGTCTATATTGACGATTTTCTGGTAGATACATTCACCGGCAAAGGAACCTATACCAAAGCTTATACATCAGGTACAGGAAAAGTCTGTATCGAGATTATCGGGGATGGCAAACCCTGTAAACTCCGTTACTCCTATAATACCCTTGATGGAAAACCGGGAACAGTAACTATTGGTGCCGAAAATGATTCCAATAATAATTACAATGACAGCGTGGTGGTATTGAATTGGCCACTGTTAAATTAGTTTAAAATATCCAGTTAATTTCACCAAAAAAATCATTAATACATTAAAGCGGTATTATATTCCGCTTTTTTATGCCATGAGAATCATTAATAAAATATATTTCCAATCATTATCCATCCCACATAAAATAAAAAACACATAAAAAGAAGTTAAAAAATACAATATAATGATTTAATTCCAACTTAATTTACATATACCTTATCTCTTAGTATATATTTTTATTTCTACAAAGATAAAAACAAATAAAACCGATCATTAAACCATTAAACCATTAAACCATAATCTTGATTATAACTAACCAGTAATATTAATCTTCAACAATACAAATCATTCTGTATCATCAAAGATATAAAGAAATTGCATAATTAAATGTGGAGTTTTCAACACTATTTGAAATTTATTTAAACCGAAAATCCAAACAATATTACATAAAATAGGCATCGTTTGGCGAAGGGCAGCACCGACGCTTAAATTACCCGATCCCGAATACCATGAAAAAATGGCGAAAATTATCGAGGCATTGTCAACGTGCTCGGAAAAACATCCGGTTTTTTATGAAGATGAAGTCGATATCGAGTTAAATCCAAAAATCGGGGCTGACTGGTATTTAAAAGGGCAACAGAAACGTATAGTGACACCGGGAAAAAACCAAAAACATTACCTTGCGGGTTGCCTGAATGTTCAAATAGGGAAAATCACCTATGTTGGCGGGTTAAATAAGAATTCTCGATTATTTATCAATGTATTGGAAGAACTTGAACGCCTGTGGAAATCCCTGCATGAAACAGTGACACAAAAAAGAACAAGCTCATCATGAAAAAACAGGTAAAAACTTTAATCATGAAAAGTAAAAAGCAGTGATTAAAGTTTTTTTAAGAGCGGGTAAAAGATTCGATGCTTTGCTGACATAGAAAGAGAAAACAGCAGGAAAAACAGGTTTTAAATTGATTAATCAGGTGGAAAAATGACAACATTAATCCAATAGCAAAAACATAAGATTATATTGAAACATTTAACAGGATTAAGCAAATTTTCAGCGAAAAAAGCACGGAAAAGTTTAAAAGCATTAAAGGTTATTAAAGAAACGAGCGTTGTTATTAATACCATTAATACATCTGTTACTCTCTGGTTTTAAACCTAAAAAAATCAAATACAGAAAAACGAGAAAACTTAATTATCAGTTTAATGTATTTAAAACGGCCCCCATAAAGAGGCCGCTTTGATCTTTAATACTAAGAAGAATCAGTTAGTTAATACTTCGACCGGATTGTTTGCACTGCGTGCGCGCCATAGTTTCAGCCATTGCATGATAGAAGAAACCATAATCACTACGCCGAGGATAACCATCACAATGGAAATAGTCCCGTTGAAGATATTGAAACCTTTTGCTGCGGAGTTGAAATAGACATTTTTCACCATCCAGTAAGCCGCGTAGTTTACCGTAACATACAGGTAAGCCAGTGGGATCAGACAGGTCAACATATACCAGCGTTTTTCAGACAAGCGCAGGATAATTGTTGCACCAATCATCAGGCCGATAGATGCCATCAGTTGATTGGATACACCAAATAGTGCCCAAACTGAATTGATATCACCGGAATTCAGCAGATAACCCCACAGTAAACAGGCAACGATACTGCAACCGATCGAACCCGGTAACCAGTCGAGGCGTTTCAGCGGCGCCCAGATATCGCCCAGAAAATCTTGCAGCAGGTAGCGGGCAACACGTGTACCAGAGTCAACCGCTGTCAGGATAAACACCGCTTCGAACATGACGACGAACTGGAAGAAATAGGATGCTAATTGGCTGAACCAAGGGATACGGGTGAAGATATCCGCCATACCCACTGCCAGCGTTACTGCACCACCGGTACGGCCATACAGATCAAGGCCAATTTCCTGACTGAGCGTTGGCAGATGGACAACATCCATACCCAGTGTGGCGAAGACTTCCGGGGCGGAGTTAATCGCGAAATAGTCAGCAGGATACAGGGATGTTGCAGCGATCAGCGCCATTACGCCAACGACACATTCTGCCAGCATTGCGCCGAAGCCAACTGGCAGAATATCACTCCACTTATCAATCTGTTTTGGTGTCGTACCCGAACCGATAAATGCGTGGAAACCAGAAATTGCACCACAAGCGATAGTGATAGAGATAAACGGCCATACCGGTCCAGCCAGCACCGGGCCATTGCCATGAATAAATTCAGTCACTGCCGGGAATTGGATCTCTGGGTTAATAAAGATCACACCCACAACCAGCGCACCGAATACACCAATTTTCATAAAGCTGGAGAGATAGCCACGTGGGGTCAGCAGCATCCAGACAGGCAGGGCGGTTGCGAAGAATGCATAGATTGGCAGTGCCATGCTGACGGTGGATGTACGCAGACTCAGCCATTCACCGAAAGCAGATTCCTGAATATAAGGGCCGATGAGCACACAGGCCATAATGGTGATAATGCCTACCCAGGTTGCTCCGCGCATATTGCCGGTAACGCGTTCCCACAGGCCGACCCCGATGGCTACCGGGATGGTCATAAATACTGCAAATGTTCCCCAAGGGTTACGTTCTAATGCGTGAACCACCACCATAGACAGACCTGCCATGGTAATCGTGATGATGAACAACATTGCAAGGCCGGTACACCAGCCTGCAACTGGGCCAAGTTCTGCTTTGGCAACTTCTGACAGCGATTTACCGCGATGTTTCATTGAGGCGAATAGAACAACAGTATCGTGTACAGCACCGCCGATGACACAGCCGATTAACAGCCATAACATACTGGGCAGATAACCGTATTGAGCGGCTAATACTGGGCCAACCAGAGGCCCTGCGGCTGCGATTGCTGCGAAGTGGCTACCGAAATTCACCCATTTTTTCGTGGGCACATAATCTTTGCCGTCTTCCAGTAAATGCGAAGGTGTCACTTCACTGTCATCAGCTTTCAATACTTTCTTAACGAAGAATACGCCGTACAAACGGTAGCAGATAACCAGGATACACAACGTCGCAATAACAAATGTGAGAGCGTGCTGCATTTCTCTTCTCCTGAGGACTATAGTTTTTTATTCCTATCTTGTCACAGTTAAATGAAGTCATAAGGGATAGTCTGAGTGAGTGGTTGTATGGCGGGTTAAGTGGTTAGATTCAGCAGGTAAGCGGTGAGTCAGAATTCACTAACCTGCTGAAAATGTGATGAATGTCACGCATTACTTCAAGCCTAATGCCTCTTTCAGCGGCTTCAAATAGCGGCGGCTGACAGGAATAGTTTGACCATTACGTAAAACCAGTTCGACTTGTCCGTTATCACCAAACAGGATTTCGCGCAGATGGGTCATATTGACCAAATATTGACGATGATTTCTCATCAGTGGTGTACGGGTTTCCAGTGTGCGAAGCGTCAGTTCAGTGAATCCTTCCTGCCCGTTGGTACACATAACATAGATTCCGCTTGGGCGGGAGGTGACATAAAGTACCTCATCCTGTTGAACCAGCCAGATCCGGCTGTGGCCTGTGCATGGGATATATTTCAGCGGCTCTTCTGCTTTCAGTATGGAAATATCCTGTTTCTGATGCCCTTGCCGCAATCGTTGTAAGGTTTTGGTCAGACGGTTTTTTTCCAGTGGTTTTAATAAATAATCAAATGCGTGCTCTTCAAACGCTTGTATTGCATATTCATCAAATGCGGTCAGGAAAACGATATAGGGGCGGTGCTCTGGATCGAGCATACCTACCATTTCTAATCCGGTGATACGTGGCATCTGGATATCCAAAAACACAACATCCGGTTTCAGGCGATGTATGGCGCCAATAGCCTCAACGGCGTTGGCGCATTCGCCAATAATTTGGATATCCCGCTCTTCTTCCAACAAACAACGCAGGTTTTCTCGCGCCAGTGGTTCGTCATCAACAATTAATATATTCATGCTCACACAGTTTTATCAGCCTCTTTATTTAATGGTAAACATAAAATTACGCGGGTAAATTGTTCTGGCTGGCAATCTATTTGCACACCATAATTTTCACCATAGCGAAGTCGCAGCCGTTTATCCACCAGACTCATTCCTAGTCCATCCCCCATAGAAACTGACTTATAAAGACCCGCATTATCTTCCACTTCCAATATCAGCGATCGATCCTGTTGATAAGCCCGGATGGTAATCCTACCGGTTTCCAGTAATTGTGATGTGCCGTGTTTGATCGCATTTTCTACTATTGGTTGGAGGGAAAAAGCAGGCAGTTTGGCGTGAAGCAGAGATTCCGGCAGTTCAATAGTTATTTGCAGGTGATCACGGAAACGGGCCTTCTCAATTTGTAAGTAAGCATTCACATGCTCTATCTCATCAGACAGAGTGACAATCTCTTCTGACCGTTTCAAGTTTTTACGGAAGAAGGTTGAGATATATTGTACTAACTGACCAGCCTGATGACTGTCCCGTCGGATCACTGCTTGCAGGGTATTTAAGGCATTAAATAAAAAGTGAGGATTCACTTGCGCGTGAAGCAGCTTAATCTCTGACTGGAGCAGTGATTGTTTGTTACGTTCATATTGTCCGGCGAGGATTTGGGCAGATAACAGGCTGGCAATACTTTCCCCCAAGGTGCGATTGATTGAGCTAAACAGACGGTTTTTGGCTTCGTAAAGTTTAATTGCTCCGATAACTTGCTGATTTTCTCCTCGTAGTGGAATGACCAGGGTGGAGCCTAGTTTGCAAGCTGGATTGATTGAACAACGGTAAGGTATTTCATTGCCATCGGCATAAACCACTTCATTATTTTCAATCGCCCGGCGGGAGTGTTCTGAAGAAATAGGTGTTCCAGGAAGGTGATGATCTGAACCGATACCGATAAACGCCAGCAGTTTTTCCCGGTCTGTAATGGCGACGGCTCCAATTTCCAGTTGCTGATAAATAACTTTTGCTACCCGCATACTGTTATTTTCATTGAATCCTTTTCGCAAAATACCCTCAGTATAGACAGCGATTTTCAGTGCCTGAGCAGAAAATGCACTGGTATATTTTTCAAATATGGCACGCCGGTCAAGCAAGATACGCATGAACATGGCTGAACCAATACTATTGGTGACAATCATCGGGGAGGCGATATTTTTTACCAACGCTAATGCTTCACTGTATGGGCGGGCAAGTAGCAGTAAAATGCCCATCTGTATCATTTCAGCACAAAACGTGACGATAGCGGCTGTCCAGGGATTAATCAGCCGGTTTATTTGACCCCGTTTCATCAGATAGCTGTGAATAATGCCACCGATTAAACCTTCAACAATGGTCGATATCATACAACTGAAAGCGGTCATCCCGCCCAGAGAATAGCGGTGCAGCCCTCCGGTTAAGCCAACCAAAGCACCGACGCCTGGTCCGCCCAGAAGTCCGCCAAGTACAGCGCCAATAGCACGGGTATTGGCAATGGAATCACCGATATGCAGACCAAAATAAGTCCCCATAATGCAGAAAATGGAGAAAATGACATAGCACAGCAATTTATGAGGTAAACGCACTGTAACTTGTAACAGTGGAATAAACAGCGGTGTCTTACTTAGCAGCCAGGCGATCACCAAATAGACGCACATCTGCTGTAGTAATAACAACACAAGGTTAAATTCGTACATGGGTTTTCCGGCAGGATGGTGAATGTTGTTAGTTTACAGAAATAGCTAAATAAGATTATCAAAAGTTTATTTCAAGTAGTTCAATATTTGACAAGAATCATAAACCACTACACTATTATAAAAACTTATTCTTTCCGCCAGTGATTATACGCACAAATATATAAGAAATTTTCTATAGAATAATGTGAAGATGTTATTAGTTTCAGGTTGAGCAATTTTGGGTGTGTAAGACATAATGAAAAAAAGAACACTTTTTACGATCTTACTGGTTATCTTGCTCACAGCAATGGCTGTGTTATTTCGTTCTCATAACCAATATTTATTGTTGCAAGGTGAAGTTGATGCGCCGGAAGTGATTGTGACATCTAAAGCCAAAGGCCGGGTGATCGCGCGCCACGTCGAACGGGGAGATGATGTCAAAACCGGTCAGCTGCTGATCACACTTGAAAGCCCTGAATTACTGGCTCAAGTTGCCTCATTGGAAGCTGTCCGTGATCAGGCTAAAGCCCAGTTAGAGCAATCTCTGCATGGTACGCGTGAAGAAAGTATCCGGAATCTGGAAGCGGGTTTGGCACAGGCTCAGGCTGAATATGATAATGCGGTACGTGAATATAACCGTATTCAGAACATCGCGTCTAAAGGCTATGTTTCGCGAAATGAACTGGATAACGCCCGCAGAAGTAGGGATGTTTCCTATCAAAAAATGCAGGGAGCGAAAGCCGCGTTAGATGAAGGTATGCATGGTGACCGGATTGAGCTACGCCAGAAATATGCGGCGGCTCTGCGTCAGGCTGAACAGCAACTCATTGAGTTACAAACCCAGAAAGAGGATTTGCAGGTTAAAGCGCCAGTTGAGGGTGAAGTTGGGCCGATTCCGGCAGAAGTGGGTGAATTATTTAATGCCAACAGCCCGCTGGTGACATTAGTTCGTGTCTCGGAAGCCTATTTTATTTATAACTTGCGGGAAGATATTCTGGCGAAAGTGCGCAAAGGGGATAAAGTCAAACTCCGTGTTCCTGCGCTGGGTGATAAGGAGATCGAAGCAGAAATACGTTATATCGCTCCGATGGGAGATTACGCAACCAAACGCGCGACTCGTGCAACCGGTGATTTTGACCTAAGAACCTTTGAAGTTCGTTTGTTCCCCTTACAGCCGGTTGAAGGTTTACGCCCTGGTATGAGCGCTTTGTGGCGTTGGGATAAATAGGTGACTTGCTGATGAGGGGCAAGGTTGCATGGCGTGGGTTTGAACGCGCTTTTAGTCAAGAGATTCGGGCTACGATCCGCAGTCCGGTTTTTCACTGGCTAAGTTGGTTATTCCCTTTGATGCTGTTTGTGCTAATCAGCGCTAACTTTTCAGAAGGGACGTTGCTCAATCTGCCGGTATCGGTAGTGGATAATGATCATAGCCCGTTGTCACGTAGTCTGATCCGTAATCTGGATGGCGCTTCGCATGCGCAGATTAAATCCTACGATGGTGGATTGCATGAATCTCTTGAACGGCTTGGCAACGCTAAGGATTACTCTCTACTTTATATCCCGAATGATTTTGAGGCTGATGCTCTCCGGGGGTACCAGCCAACAGTTCGTATGTATTACAACGCATTGTTTTATGGTGCCGGGAGTTATTCTATTCAGGATTTCAGTGGAGTAATGGCGGAGATCAATGTGAAATACCGTTCCGTATTGGCAACGGAGATGGGGCGCCAGTTACCTCCGTTAGCCAATGTCACACTCGCTTATGACAGTCTGTTCAACGCCAGTGGTAGCTACATCTATTATCAGCAGTTTGCGGCTACTATCCATTTGTTACAGCTTTTTGTTGTGACTTGCACGATTTACAGTATGTCCCGCAGCAATACGCTGATGGCAATGAAACCGTTTACCTTCGCCCTGTTGGGAAAACTGGCGCCTTATACCCTGTTTTTTACTCTGTTGTTGATTGTGGAATTGGCGGCGCTGATTGGGGTATTTGATGCAAAAGTGAATGGCAATCCAATATATATGGTGGTAGTAGGTTTCTTCTATGTGATTGCTGCTCAAAGTATTGGCCTGTTGCTATTTACTTTCACCAATAGCGCATTGACAGCTTATAGCCTTATCGGGGTGCTGGTAAGTATTGCGATGACCTTTTCAGGTATGTCAGTACCCGAATTATCAATGATATTACCGGCGAGGATAATTGCCAATCTTGAGCCTTTGACTCATGCCTTGAATGCGATGTTTGATATTTTTCTGCGTGAGGTTTCTTTGCTGGGTATTTTATCTGTTTGTGCTTCGTTACTGACTTATCCGGTCGTTTGTTCCCTGCTGGTGCGTAACCGGTTATTGAAACGGCTTAGTCTGCCACAAGGTGGTGAATGATGCAGATGTATTGGCAGACTTTTCGCCGGGTGTTAATGGGAATGCTGGAAAAACCCATGTGGATGTTGATGCTGGCTTCCTTGTGTCTGATGAGTTTAGTGTATGTCCGGCCAACCGTATGGGATCTGCCCGTTGCCGTGATCGATCGGGATCACAGCTTCGCCAGTCGTGCTCTGATACGTCAGCTTAATTCCACGGCTAAAATTGCTGTCCACAGCTATGACAATCTGGCTGATGCCCGTCACGATCTGCTGTTACGTGAAATTTTTGCGATTATTATCATACCGGCGGATCTGGAGAAAAATATCCTTAATGGAAAAAATATCACCTTCCCGATTTATGGAGATGCAACGAGCCGTCTTGCCAATGGACAGATTCAGCAAGAGTTGGCCTCTGCCCACCGGCAATTGTTGAGTGAATATAACAGCAAATTACTACTAAAATATGGTTTCAGTCCTGAACAGGTAAAGTTATTACTGATGCCAATTCGTAGTGAAACTGTTGGGTTGTTTAACCCAGGTGTTAGCTTTGCTGCAATTACCTTTCCTGGTTTGTTGGTGATGTTGTTGCAACACTCTTTGCTGATATCTTGTGTGCGGGTCAGTATTACGATGCGCAGTACGCCGAAAGGTAAACCACCATTACCCGTCTATTTAGGGGCATTATCGGCGTTATTACCCATCTGGCTTTTCCTCTCCATCATATTTTTTGTTCTTTGGCCGTGGGTATTGGGATACCGTCAGGAAGCGTCTATTCCTCTGTTATTAATGCTGACTTTCCTGTTTATGTTGTCGGTGTTTGGATTAGGGAAGCTGGTGACAGAATGCATGCGCAGTGTGGAAATGATCTATCTGACGCTCGCCCTTAGTACAACGCCTGTGTTTTATATTTCCGGCACAATCTGGCCGGTACAGGCGATGCCTGATTGGGTAAGGGCAATCTCTTCCGCCTTACCATCCACTTGGGCGACAAAAGCGATTGCAGGTGTTAACCAGATGGGGCTGCCATTACAGAATGTATTAGGAGATATCGCCATGATGCTGATCCTTGGCGTGGTTTATACGCTGCTGGGGATTTTGATCGGGAGGGTGCGTAATGGTGAATTCAGGCAAATGACCTATTATTTGCGCAGGATGTTTAAGTGATGGTTTATACTTCCTTTGTAATCTGATTCAATTCCATTGAAATATCGCTTAGTTACGCTTTGTCTATGGTTTCCTTTTCATTGGATTTTGATGTCATACATCCCAGATTTTTATAAATGCTTCACCATTAACTCCTTGATTCAATATTATTTCTTGGGCAGGTTGATTCCAAAAATTAAGATTATTATACCAAGGTAACCAATTCTCTTTAAGGTTCTTTTCGCAGGTAGAACATGAAATGATAAGCTGAACTTTTCGTATATTCTTGTTACTTGAAGGAGTCTGATTTTTGAGTTTATCGCGATCCTTAGTAAGCTTTTTTAACCATTTATTCTTTGTATAAGTGTGTATTAACCCTACCTCGATAAATATTTGTTCGTTATCTTTTTCACAGAGGATATCGCCTTGTATTCTAGTGTTTTTGTTATGAAAATATCTGTTATAGGTTGGTCTAGGATATATTTTGAAGTCTTTCTTCTCAAATGCAGTAAATATTTCCCAATTAATCCACTCTTCGAACAAATATCCAGTTTGTGCAAAATTCATGATTTGTTTTAATTTAAGAGAGAAATGGTTGGATAGAATGGTATAGATATTTTCTACTTTTATGCTCATGTAATTTTTTATTTATTAATTCAGCCTGATAGATAAAATCTAGAGTAGTCAATTCTGAATAAAATTGCAATTAACTACATTAATAATCAGCATCTGTGCTTACCATTAAATATCATCTGGTTCTTTTAAAATCATAACAGAATCAATGATAGCTTTGCGATGTGCCTGTAAGACGCGGTCAACTTCACTGATATGAGATACTATCCGTGATACATCAAAGTCATCACTAATAAAACGGATTGTTCTGGTACTTGTAGCTGATTCCTGTATGGAAAACCGAAATCTTTGCTCTATAAATTAACTTATCGTTTGCATAAATTTCACGTATAAGTTAATTTTAACCCAGTTGAAGGAGGTTGAAAGATGTTTGAACTTTTGTATCATCCGGAAGCTGCTGAGGAAGTAGAAGACTTACCGGGTGCGCTTCGGGGTAAGATGGCAAGATTACTGGACCAATTAGAGCAACGTGGCAACGGGCTACGCTACCCGTTAACAAGACCCGTTCGGGATAGTTTATTTGAATTACGGGCTTCGGGTTCAGACATCGCGAGGACGCTATTTGTGTTCCAAAAGGGGAAGCGGATTTACATCTTACGATGCTTTGTGAAAAAAGGAGATAAAACTCCACCACCTGAAATAGAGTTAGCGCTGAAACGACTGGAGGATATGACACATGGCTAAAGTAACTCCTATCTCACATTCGGAAGTGAGAAAACGTCTTCTTAATACACCGGAAGCTCTGCAAGCCTATGCTGAGGCCACAGAAGAATATGAGTTGCTAGAACAGCTCACTGAATGGCGGGAAAAGGCAGGTCTAAAAAAAGTAGATGTGGCTAAACGGATGGGAATTAACCCGTCCGCAGTTACCCGGATTGAGAAGAATGTAACGAGAGCTAGCTGGCACACACTTAAACGTTATGCTGCTGCATGTGGAGTTGAATTATCTTTGACTACGAAATAATGTTGTAAAATGCGTGTTCTGTTGGTGATAACACGCAGAGGCACACTTATCTGGTATGCCCTAAAATGGCTTCCAAAAGGAAGCCATTTTTCTGCGGTATTCCCACCTAAAATCTCGTTTTTTTCAGCGAAAGTAAAAACAACATATTTTTAACGATAAAAGCGCTGATTAAAAACCAGAGAAAAATGAAAAACGCATCAATATAAGTAAGGTTAAGGCAAATAAAATAGGCCATTGTAATACCAATAGCAGAATCGAGCTGATCGAATAAAATAAACAGCTGCTTATTTTGCTTCGGATGTTGTCCCGGTGGTGCGCCGAGTCTCCTTTTCAACCAGGAGTTTGGCAATTCGAAAAGAACGTAACCTAAACCTGCCAGAAACCCGGTAAATAAGCAGGAACCAATCGTCCGTGGAATAATGGTGTCCTGTGTTTCGGTACAGAGTATTAACCACAGCGGTGAAAATAGCGCGGTAATAATGGGTACAGCGATAAAACCACGCCAGGTCTTGTTGTAACCGAAATAACGTTGGTGTACCGGGATAGCCCAGCAGGAAAAATAGTTTTTCGTAACAATCACCATGTGTAAACAACCACCAAGGATAACGGGGATAAGTAAAATCCCCGCGTGATAAAAACTATTGAACATAGAGACTCCAGAAATGAAGACCTGTAAATAAAACAAACCCTGCAAGTGTTGTACTGACGATAGTACTGAGATGTTTGAATTTATAAAACGGGCGATCCCATAGCATGGCAATACTGAATGCAAGGAGCGCTAATGTCAGTAAAAGATGGGTCAGCCCCGGCGTTGCCACCAAACCTACCAAAGCGTAACCACTGACAATAAATAAGCTCCAGAATACGGGCATACCAAGATAGGAGAGTCGATCTTCATCCTGAATATTTCCGACTTCATTAAATACGGATAATCGCAGACAACCGCTGATTATCATTAAGATAATAAACAGCGAATACCAGGATTGATAACCGGAAAGGTATAGGATGATGGACGGTGAGATCAGGTAAATAAGTTGATCCATAAATCCATCAAGATAACGGCCAAAAGGGCGAACAATATTTAAGTTCCTAGCCAGAATACCATCGAGTGCGTCGCCAAGCATGGCAAGATATAAGAACGCAATGGCCAGATAGTGCCAATGCTGTAATGCGGCTGCCACAGAGAGAGCGCTAAATACGGCTCCGCCAATAGTGATATAGTCCGCTCTGTTTAGCTGGATGATGAAATGGTTACTGTTCATAATTTTTCCTTGTATGGAAAGGAGGATAATTGGCCTTTCCTGAGCATATTTATCAGTGCGATGCGGTTTATTTTGCTGTTATGGCGAATGTCGACGGGAATAGGATTGGCATAATAAATCTGGGTGACCAGAGTGAGATCCAGTTCGTCTAAAATGGCGGATAAACCTGTCGGCAGGGTGGTGCTTTCCAATATCAGCGCGGCTCCACCCAAAGGATGCAACACAAATGCGTTCCGTGTGACGTTTGACAGTTCATTGATCCTTTTTTCTACTAAATAGGGATGGATGATGCGTCCATCATCTAACAGCACCTTGTCTTTTACCCGTCCAAGCAACCAGAGCTGTCCTACGGTATCCAGGTAGCCAACATCACCGGTACAGTGCCAGATCCCTCCCTGTTTACGCGGGAGTTTGTTTTCTTTCGTTGCTTGAGGATTATCAACATAGTCTTTGAGCACATGAGGCCCGGCAACCAGAATTTCACCTATATCACCGGTAGCCAGCGGAGTAATTTGCTGGGGATTAGCGGTTATCTCTCTGATACATATTTCCGCTTGTGCGACGGGTTTCCCGACCAGATAACCATCATGCGTTGCCCAGTGATTTAATTGTGTTGTCATTTCGACCGTACTGATCGGTTCGACCTCGGTGGAGCCATAGACCACCAGACACAGAGCATGTGGGAAGACTGCCTGGCAGTTTTCAAGCAGTTCCTTATTGGCAGGCGCACCGCCCACGATGACAGTCCGCACATTGGGGAATGACAATCCCTTATTTCTGGCATAACCAGTGACTTTGCTCATATAAGCGGGTGCGCCGCTGAGGCAGGTGATGCCCTCATCTTGCAGCTGCCCGACGATCTTCTGCGCATCAACAGTTGCAGGATGGGCAAAATCAAAATCAGGCAGAATACTGCTGTTGCCGCAACACAATGAATGCAGCACCATGACGGGGAAACTGTGCAGGTCTATCTCGTTCTTTTCACCGGAAAAAATCGCTTTTATGGCATAAAGTTGTGCTAACAGGCTGTCATGTGTACGGTTTGCACCTTTAGGCATACCGGTAGAACCAGAGGTAAAAGTAATTAATCCAGTCGTATCCGGCGGTAAGTCCCGGCAGATAAAGTTATTCATTGATGAATGTTGGCTGGGCGCTTCCAGTATTTTCATGCCCCAGATAGGCTGTCCGATAACAAAACGGCGCAGTCGCCACAGTTCGGGGATCAGAAACCAGAATTTTCCTAACGCAGGTTGGGTGATAACCGCCGATAATTTACTGTGCCGTAGCGTCTCCCTGAGTTGTTTTCTGGAAAGTCCCCGCTCAAGCATAACCGGAACCAGCCCCAATCCCAGAATGGCGATAAGCAATGGGTAAAGTACTAAGCCTGGCTGAACAATCACTAATAAGCGATCGCCGGCCACGAACCCGGCTTGGGTTAACAGATGCTGGAAGTGGGATGCATGAGAAAAAAATTCCCGAAAACTTAAACTACTGCCGTGTGGTGCTTGCAGGGCTAAATGCTCAGGGTGTTTTTGGGCCACATCGACAATTGGCTGACAAATATTTGTCATGCGAGCCTCCTGTGATAAAGCGCATATTGGTGTCTGGTGGCAGCGGGTGTATTGAAAAGCCGTTCTGCGGTCTTTAACGATTTATTATCTTCACGCATCAGGGCACCCCCCAGGTAGGGATGAATGCGGCTGGCACTTTGCTGATATGAGTGATACAGCGCGTGATATAGCCGACTTCCCCGGTATTGCGGTGCAACTGCTACAGTTTTCAACAAGCCTATAGCGGGCTGACCTTTTTGGTTCACGGATAAGCTAAGAATTAACCCGGCAATCTCACCGCTGTTGGTTTTCGCCAGGAATGATGCAGGGTAATGGCAAAAAGGTTTAATAAACTCCTCACCGCAATACTGTTGAAATATTGTCCAGTACGGTGTGGTGTAAGCGAAATTCTCGCCGAAGACCGAATCAATGAAGGAATATAATCTAACCTGTTCCTGCATCCATAATTCCGGCGTTAGCGGCAGTAATGTCGCCTGCGCCTCAGGGAGCCTTTGCCCGCGCTGATAGTCCAGCCGAAAGTTGTTTGCTACTGCCTGGGTATCGTCGAATATCGAGGCGTAGTTGTAACGGATACTAAACCCCAACCCTTCTAACAATAGAGAGTAATAAGGCGGGTTGTAAGGTTCATGCTCAAAGGGTGGTACATCAAAATGATCAAGCCGGACGCGGTAATGCCCGAAGGTCGAAAAGTTAATCGGCCCGTAGAGATTGTGTGCGCCATTTTTCTTAGCCCACTGTTCCAGAGCACTAAACAGCATGGTGTTGCTTGCCATATCATTATCGGTTTCCCAAAAACCGAAAAACGCGGCGGATTGACCATCAACAGCATGGGGCACTAAAAAACCGGCAAGACGGGTTTTCCCCGGAATACAGCCAATCCAGGCTTTGCTGTGATTAAACCAGGGATTTTCCAGACTGAACTGTTGTTGTACCTTCTCCCGATCTTCGCCAGGCCAGAGCGGCCAGTCACGATAGATTGTTGCCGGAAGATCGAGAAAACTTTCAGGCAGTGGATTGGCCGGGGACCATTCGCCCATGAAGATGTCAGACATGTTCGCTCCTTGCAGGTAATTCTTCTGTAGTGGTGTCGTGCAAGCGGATAACACTCCCGGTTGCACCATCCATACGTACCCGATCGCCATCTTTTAAAATTTGGGTGATTGCGGGAATGCCGACAATGGCGGGGATCCCCAGTTCACGAGCGACAACGGCAGAATGCGAGAGGGTGGAACCGCGTTCGATCAATAACCCGCCTGCGGTAGGGAATAGTGGCGCCCAACCGGGATCGGTACGGACGGTACAAAGGATCTGCCCTGCCAATGACATCTCATCCTGTGGGTTTTTAATTAAGCGGATAGTCGTTTCAACTACCCCTGGATAACAGCCTATGCCCTGTAGCATCCCGCTATCGGTTGGCGCCTGTTGTTCCTGATAGGGATAGCTGTAATCTTGTTGTTGATACAGTGAGCCTCTGATAAAGAAGTGGTGAGCAGGTTCATCCTCTGTTTCGTAGCTGGCGTATTCCTGTTGGCGTATAGCGACTAAAGGCTTAAGCTGGGTCTGCACCGCTGTTCCTTCGTAACTGCTGTAAATTTCCTCTAGCGTTAGATAGAAAATATCGCGGGGTTCTGCGAGGAGTCCTTCTAATGCATATGCTTGGCCGAGCTGTATGAAAATATCCCGGTATAGCCCAAACATACGGGTTCGGGTGAAGCGCATATTTTCCCGGTGGCGTATCGCCTGACGTAATTTACGCAGATTTTTTTTGAAGGCTTCCATACGCCTGGAACCAAGTTGCTCGCGTATTTGCTGAAATGCCGTGTTTTCAGCCTGAGTACGCAATTTTCTTTCCCGGCTGGACAAGGTTTCTGGTGTGAGGGTATCGATCGCAAGGTAGTTTTTTATTATCAGAAATAGAAAACTGGGATCTTGTTTTAGCGTAATGGTTTCCAGCTTCAGCTCACCCATAGTGCGATCGCCATATTTTTCAATATAATCAATGCACTGTTGGTGGAAGGACGCATCGAGTTTGCGTACCTGAGTTAATAGGGTACGTGCATCGCCGTGTGTTAGCAGGGTGCATAATTCTGAATTCTGGCGTGCGTATTGGCACATTTTCAACAACACTTTAGTTGGCTGGGTGCTTTCTATATCTTCATCCCCGGAGAGAAGATCGCCTAATAATGCGGATGAATTTTCAATACCCGCGGCGGTCAGTCCCCGGTGTACCCGGCCATTGAACATCATCACGTAAAAGTCATTCAGGATAGGCGTCGTCCAGCGTTGTAGCAGATGTTCATCCAGATATTTTAATTTCTCGATCAGTTGGCTGCTGTTGCAGGTGTGCAATTCAGTTCGTTTTATTGCGGCGGCATGTTGTTTAAACTGGTCTAAGAAGAGTTCTACCCGCTGATCCATCGTTCTGAAAGCATATAGCAAGCGCAGGAGTGCCCACCCCATCTTTGGAAGTTTTTTTATTTTATCGCCCAGTGAGGGTGTTTTATCTTCAATAAAATCAACCGGGTCTTCCAGCCCCATCATTCTTTCCATATCTTTTTTATTGGTTTGGAAAGAGGGCAGTAATAATAGCCCTTTGTACCAATTGTTGATGTTGTAATAGATTCTGCCTTTAATTAAACCGAGCATGTTTTCCAACATGGAACGATGCTGATTAACTTGTTTATCCGAACAACCTAAGGCACGTATTGTCTGTTCATAAACAGTGGCATAACCTGCGCGGGCAAAAGAGAAAGTCAGCGGCGTTGTTATTCCACAATAAGATTCCTGAATATTGGAATTATCGAAAATAATATGGCGTTCGCTTTTATCATCCTGACGGGGCAACCGGGTAATTGGCCGGGTCTGTAGAATAAAGATTTGGTGGTTTTGAATCGTCCACTCAATATCTTGTGGACATCCCCGTGCCGCGGCGATTTTTTTGCCAATATCCCGCAATGCATAGATTTCGCTATCAGGTAAAGTCGGTTCCCACTGTTTTTCTTCCACGACGGGTATCGTTACCGTACCGCCGCCGCGGATGGTATCGAAAACACTGGCTGTCTCTTTTTGCGTAATATGGTGTTCGATTTCAGGCGTGGTGAGATGAACGGAAAATTCATCGGTATCACATTCGCCGGAAACCACACCTTCTCCTGTGCCCCAGGCGGATGAGATGAGGCAATGTTGTCTGCTGCCGGTCACTGGATGTGCAGTAAACATGACACCAGAAACTTCACCGGCAATCATATTCTGAATGATGACAGCGCTACGGATATTGCCCATCGGCAGCTGTTTGTGTAAACGATATTGTAACGCGCGGGTATTAAAGGCTGAGGCCATCACGGCGCGTAAGCTGTCGGCAAGGGCAGATTTGCCACGCTGAAACAGATAGCTGTCCATCTGTCCGGCGAAGGACGCGTTGGCTGCATCTTCACCGATAGCTGATGAGCGAACAGCAAAAAACGCATCCGGGAAATTCTCTGACAAAAGAGCTAATTCTTCTTCTAACTCAGCAGGCAACGGAATTGACTGTAGCCATTGGCGCAAAGGGGCGGCGATGGCGTCGAGTTTTTCCTGGCTAATATCATGTGGCACGGCGGCTAATTGTTCCACAATGTTAATCGCAAACGTATCGTTGATTAATAAACTGTTCAGCACCTCGCTGCTGATGATCCAATAATCAGGCACAGGGAAACCGTTTTGCGTAAGCCATAATAAATTAGCCGCTTTACCGCCTAAGGAATGTTCTGCTAATTCAATAGCGCTATCTTGAGTATAGAGATATTTCATGTTGTTCCACCAATGCAGCAATAGTACACCTTGCCTATATCATGGCCCTATCTGCGCGTAATAATATTGGCGTAGGTCAATCAATAAGACACGAATGTATTACAAACTATTGCTGCACCCTTATTTTAGAGGGAGAGTAAATTAAATAATTTATTTGGGTTACTATTAGTTCCGCGTTAATGAAATAAGCCAGCGGATAGTTTTCATTGTGCGTTCCATAAATGGATAGCCAACGACATTATGCGCCATCATATAAAGCGGTATTCTTCTCATCCATAAATCACGTAATGCGAGCTCATAGCCACGTCGCCAACTGATTGGATCGAGAGAAATTCCCGATTTTTGTTCAAGTTCGACCCGGTGCAGTTCAATATAATAGGCCACACTGTCCGCATCGCTATGCTGGTCTAAACTAAAGGCCAGTAATTCAGCAAGGTCGCGCTGTGGCAGATGCAAAGTAGACAATTCCCAATCCCAGGCGCATAAACGCAATCCTTCTTCCTGCTGCCGGAAGGCAATATTCCGTGGGTTGAAATCCCCGTGGATCAACGTCCTGGGCATTTGTTCGATTTCTTGCCACCAGGTGGCGGCATTATCTACCCAGTGCTGAAAGTCTTGTTGTTCCTCGGCGGTGAACAACTCAGGGAATGCCTGGTGAATAAAATTGCCTAGTTTTTGCCACAGGGGCTTCATTTGTGAAACGGTATCGGCGTCAGGAATTTGCAGTTGTGGAAATTTCCACATAAGCTCTCCTTCCCGCCCTAACCAGATGGAGTGAATATCGGCTACCCCTCTGATAGCGGTTTCAAGATGGTGCTGTTCCCACGGTGTTTCCAGGTTAATATTGTTCATTAGCACCATATCCTGGAGTAATTCTTCAATCAGGGCATAAGTTCCGGTTGCCTCATTTTCAATCACACCATAGATAACGGGGATATAGCGCATCAACTGTGGATTTTGCTGATTCATAATAGCCAGCTCACGGCTATGACTTTGGTGAAATTCAAGCTGGTGGGCAAAATCTTGGAAAACAGCAAATAATTCAGGGGAACAGTGCTTGGCAATATCCAAGACCATTTTAACGATCTCACTCCCCAAAGGTTTCAGTTTCAGCATCACTGGCAGAGTACGTTGTGCGGATGTCGTCATCGCAAAGGGAAATAAACCAATTAAACGTTCCGCATAATTCGAACTCAGATGTGTCAGCAAGCTGTCCTCATCATTGTCAGAAAATTCAGGTTTGATCGTGGTCAGGTAAGCTCCCTGTAACACAGGATTAAAGTTTGCCTGCTGGAAAAATGACAGATCAAGCTCCTGTAGGGTGTGCGGAATAATACTGCTAGTGTGGGGTGTGCGGTTGCGGCCAAGTCTTTCATGTGATTGGGCAAACTCATCCGCTGCAACAGCTGACAGTGTTGAAATATCAAGAGCCAGGCAATAACTGGCGATGATTTCAGCCAGGCGGGCAGTGCCGTTTTCATCGGTGCAGCCCAGCATATTCAGACATTCACGTTGGTGTGGTAAATAGGTTCCGCCACCGACTGTTCCTACGATTAGCGAGGGTAGTGTGACACTGCAATAGACTCGGTTATCGGCAGTTAATGTCATGTGTAAATGCGCGACTGATGATTCATGCACACAGGCGATGTCTTGACCGAGGGCAGTAAACATACCGGCGATAACATTTGCTGCATTAATATTTACGCCGATCATCCCTGAGGCGATAGCCCCCTCGCAGATATGATGATAAGCCGTGACAAGTTGTTTCGGAGTGACTCTCAGGATTTGCTGACAGGATTCAGCACTGAGATAAACCTCGGCGACGACACGTGTCCCACGTCCTTCAATAAACGTTTTATAAGACACTTTTTTATCGCCGGAAGTATTACCATCTATTATAAAGTGGCGCAGTGGTATAAACGCCATCTTGGCGAGTTGTTGTTGGATCCATTGGCATGCATACCAGGTGCAGACGGTAGTCATATTTTGGCCTGCTGCTGCCGCTGTATTGTAGATGAACTGCAAATGGACGCTGCGCCCAATGATTTGAGGTTTTATTTCCAGTAATCGCGCATGTTTGGAGTGGCGGCCAATTTCATGTCGTATTTCGCTGAGATGCTCGTTAATCCAATCACTGAACATGACGCTGTGTGCTACGCTGTGAAATTCAAAACGGGGGGCTCGTATCATGCGTTGGCCGAGCACACGGGTAGTGGTGCCGCCTGATTGCATAATGGCGAAGGAGCCACGGGATATCGACGCAATTAAAGCACCTTCTGTGGTGGCGAGCGGTGCATAATATACCCCTTGAGCGTATTGTCCCTTTATCAAGAGCGGGCCGGCGATCCCCACCGGGATTTCTATTGAACCAATAAATCCCTCAATGGTTTTTGTTAGTTTTGTCGCATCCAAATGGGTAGCGGCTACGTGTTCCAGTGGATGCCCAGTATGTTTTGCCAGATAATCCAGGCGCTTTTGCCGGGCTTCCTCGGTATATGTATAGAGGTGGCGGCGGGGCAATAATTCTGCTTGGGTTGCTTCTGTGCGGACGGCAGATGCTTCTTGGTGTTTAATGCTGAATATGTCATGTGATAATTCGAGAATAGAATCTCGCGCACAGTTTTTTATGTGAGCAGTGGTATTATCTGAGACATCAAATACGCATGATTGGATTTCTTTTTGCAACATAACTATATTTCCTTTAATACCTAAGCAAACCCAAGCTTTATTAAGATGCTGGCAGTGCAAACTGAGTAACCCAGTACCATAAATATTCCCACTACAGCCTCATCGCGTTTGCGATTCTGGATAGTGGGGCGATGAAGGAATTTGCCTAATTGCCATAGACATAATGCATAACAAACGACCAAGATAATTAACGCCCATAACGCTATACCATCAGTGGTGATATTGATTAGCCAAATCTGTAACGCCAACATTACGGTGAGTAGTGATGCGATAATAGCAACGGCTATTTTTCTGCCGAAAATAGATGAATAAGTCGGTATTTCCAGACGCTCTTCATCCGGACCTTTACATTTGCGCGTAATTTCGAAACTGAATCCAGAGAAAAAGCACAATCCCATTAAAACCCATATTGGGAAAGTGAGTGCGACGTTAGGGCTGGCGATATTGCCCAACCACCAGATAATGAGCGGCATTACCAGCATATGGGAAATGGCGTACCAAGTGAGGTGCTGGTTTAACCATTCACTGATAAAGAACTCTTTCCCCATAAGGCAAGTCCAGATAAAGACTAATAGCCAGGCAAAAGTGACCGAGCCAACGCCTCGATCTAAAAATAGACTTCCACCCAATTGCAATGCGATACAGCAGATACCGAGTACCCGTAGATTTTTCAGCGTAATAATACCGCGCTGTAAGATCCGCTGTGGGTGGTGTTCACAATCCAGTTGATAATCCTTATGCTCATCGAATATCCGTAATAGTAAAAAATAGGAGAAGGCCATCAGGCAACCGAGCAGGATTTCCCATGACAAAACAGGCTTTTCCCCTATTGAATAAAAAGCTACGGAATAGCTGATGATATAAAAAATAAAGAAAAGCGGTGCATTTTGTAGCGGGAAACGCTCATCCATCCATAGCTTTATCCTCTTACCAATGAATTTTGAATAGATCTCTTGGCCTTCCATACGTCATTCCTATTTATTGTATAAAGATTAAACTAATATACGTTTGTAACAATCCAATCCAAGGATAATAAATCCAAAAGTAAATCTTAATAAAGTCTATACGTGCTTTTTAGCCGGTAGCCGTAAGAAATACGTGTCGACTAGCGCCATACGTTAAGCCAAAAATTTGCAATCCGCTATAATCAGGACGTGTAAATTTGAATATCAGTATGCAACTTATGTTTACATTTTCTTTCATAACTGTATGTTTGTCTGATGTTTTTGATTTTTTGGATTGAAAAATAATGGGCCTTGATGTCATGTGTCGGTCCGATATAAATGACATCTACCCCGTTATCTACAGCAACTATGCTCCACATAAATAAGCTTTTTGTGGGGCAAGTCTGTTCTATATAAAATACTGGAATAAAGTAATAATAGTTAATAATTGTAATTAACTTAATGGTGAGATGTTTTGATTTAGAGCAGTTTATAGGCGGATATTACCTCAATAGTTGAAAGGTACAATTTACAACTGGTTCTGTATTGGATTCTTGATGTAGGATCGGAGAAATACCAATATATTCTGGTTGAATAGCTATGCTACTTTATCAAGTAAGGAGTTTGAGCTGTGTTAGGAAAAATCCGCGATCTTAATCTGCGCTGGTTTACTACTGTCCGTGATAATCATTTAGCTGTCAGCCAGCATCAGCAGAGAGAGGTTAATTTTATCGGCGAAGCCAATAGTCTGATTTTAATAGCTACCCGCAAAGAAGAACGGGATATTTTGTCTTTCTTGAGTTGCTGTCGTTTGTGTATTACAGGAGATACAGAATCAGGGTTGTATGTTGGAAATTGGGTAGATGCGATAGCACTGAAGTCTATGCCTACCGCTCTTCGTACCGGTTTATTGCGGTTGGTTGAGTTTATTAAAGTCAGTTTACCGGAGGGCGCAGAACATGCGCGATTATCATGTTGATCAGGGTAGAAATTCCAGTAGATGCAGCGGGAATAGATCAGTTACTGCGGGAATCTTTTGATACCCCGGCAGAAGCGGAATTGGTACAGCAATTACGGGAAGATGGATTACTCACGTTGGGTATGGTTGCTACGGATGAAGAAGGTCAGGTCATTGGTTATGTGGCATTCAGTCCGGTAGATATTAATGGTAAGGATCATCAATGGGTTGGTTTAGCGCCGTTAGCGGTTTCTGAAGAATATCGCCGGCAGGGGATTGGTGAAAAACTCGTTTATGAAGGTCTGGATAGCCTGAATGAATTTGGTTACGGCGTAGTCGTTGTTTTAGGTGATCCGCACTATTATCGCCGGTTTGGTTTTACGCTTGCCAGTGAGCACCAGTTACATTGTAAGTGGCCAACGTGTGAGCCCTATTTTCAGGTATATGAATTAGCTGACAGTTCCTTGGCTGATTATACTGGGCTGGTTACTTATTCTCCCCATTTTGACTGTTTCTGATTGATGCCAAATATTTTGCTATACAGGTGGGCTGGCAAATAACCAGCCTCTCTTTTTGCTGTTTACTTAATTGCTTTACCTGATATTCCAATCGTGAGGCACTGGCTCTGTCTCCGGCATAACTGTTGAAAACCAGTTGTAATGGCCCTTTCCCTCTCAGTGCTTTTGCTCCTTTACCTTTTACATGTTGTGCAAAACGGCGGTTGATGTCTGTCGTTATCCCTGTGTACAGCATTCCTGCCTTCGTTTTCAGCAAGTAAAGAACCCATTGATTTTTAGCCATATAACTTTTTCTTAATTTTTTATTTTTGATATTTATATTTTACTAAGACGTTTTTTCTATATTATTTTTCCGAATAACTTAGTTTAAGTCATTATAATATAACAGTTTTATTAAAATTTGTTACATATCAAATTCCTATATATCGTATTTTTTGTTCAAAAAAATTGAAATAAAATAGCAATAATTGCTAATTTTTATTCTGGCCGTTAGATCATACTATGATCCACATCACAGAGAGTAACTCATTCCATTAAAAATTGATCAAGGATCATGTTATGAAAAACGTAAAATATATTGCTGCTGCTTTGGCTTTAAGTGCTATCTCTTTTGGTGGTATGGCAGCAACAGAAGTTCAAACTACTTCATCCGCCAAGGTTGGCGTGGTTTCTGTAACCGGTGCTGATACCTTGGAAAGTTTGAGTGCCGAATTGTCCAAAAAAGCTGACAAAGCCGGTGCATCTTCTTTCCGTATCATATCTACTAATGGTAAGAACCAATTGTCAGGTGTTGCTGAAATCTATAACTAATTTATAGTAGAACACACTGAACTCTGACTTTGTCGGGAGATGTCAGAACACGCCGCAGGATGATGTTTATCCCGGCGTGGTCCTGGGTTTCCAGGCTAATAAAATCCTCCCATTGGAGGGAGTGTGAATACCACTGAAAACTTTCAGATTATCCGCCAATACCTCGCAAGACAGCATGTCTTCACGCTTTGCACAACAACAGAAAATGATATCTGGTGTGCAAGTTGTTTCTATGTTTTCGATGCCGAGAAAATAGCCTTTTGGTTTATGACTGAATCCCATACCCGTCATGGTGAAATGATGCAGATAAACTCACAGGTGGCAGGTACTGTTGCCGGGCAGATTCGTAATATCGTGCAGATAAAAGGTATTCAGTTCAAAGGAGAAGTCATTCGTCTGGAAGGAGAAGAAGATAAAGCTGCCAGAGCACGTTATTGCCGCCGCTTTCCTGTGGCAATTGCGGCTAAAACACCTGTTTGGCAACTGAATCTCAGTGAAATAAAAATGACTGATAACACGCTGGGATTTGGTAAGAAAATCTGCTGGCAGCGATAAAATTATCTCAGCCGATGAATAATCTGGTTGCGGCTACCGCGCCATAATAAGCCGGGATCATAAAGATTCTGGATAAACTTACCATCTACCAGCACATTAATATAGCTAACAACTTCTTGTTGGGCTTGGCTGAGTTCACTTAGCAAACAGCCGGTCCACAGCCAGATATCCTTTTCAGGGCACTCTGCCGTGACCCGTTGTACCAGTTTCAGGATCACGGATATGTTGTATGGATGAAGAGGATCGCCGCCAGACAGAGACAGCCCTTGTCGTTTAATGCGGCTATCCTGTAAATCAGCGACAATATGGTCTGCCATTTCCTGAGTAAATAGTTGGCCGGAGTTTGTTCGCCAGGTGTTTTTGTTATAGCAGCCGGGGCATTGGTGCTCGCATCCTGCGACAAACAGCGTACAGCGGGTTCCGGGACCGTTAACCACATCAACTGGGTAATATTGGTGGTAATTCATTTTTTAGCCTGCCTGAATGCATCTAATTGCCCATTTGTCAGATGTTTTACTCTGCGTTTTACCTCTTCTTGCTTGCCTGAATTGAAGGGGCGAGCGTCAGGACTTCCCAGATAACCGCAGACACGGCGGGTTACCGATACCCTAGAGGGGGTATGATTGCCGCAACGGGGGCAGGTAAACCCTTTACTGGTGCAGGAGAATTCACCGGTAAATCCGCAGTCATAGCACTCGTCAATCGGGGTATTGGTCCCGTAATAAGGAATGTGTAAGTAGCTGTAATCCCAGACATCTTCCAGTGCTTTCAAATTATGTTGCAGATTAGGATATTCGCCGTAACAGATAAAACCGCCGTTTGTCAGTGGTGGATAAGATGCTTCAAAATCCAGTTTATCGTAAGGATTGGCCTTCTTTTCAACGTCAAGATGGAAACTGTTGGTGTAATAGCCTTTGTCTGTCACCCCTTCGATAACACCAAATTCAGCAGCATCAAGGCGGCAGAAACGATCACACAGATTTTCACTTGGTGTGCTGTACAGGCTAAAACCATAACCCGTCTCTTTTTTCCATTGATCAGTTGCTTTTCGCAGATGGCTAACAATTGCGAGAGCTTTTACACGTAATTGCTGGTCATCAAATAGATGAATCTGATTGCCATACAATGCGTTAATAGTTTCATGAATGCCAATATAGCCCAGAGAGATAGAGGCCCGGCCATGTTTAAAGATTTCAGCGATATTATCATCGACTTTCAGGCGAACCCCGCAAGCTCCTTCCATATAAAGGATTGGAGCGACCCGTGCTTTGACATCTTCCAGACGGGCAATACGAGTCATCAATGCTTGTTTTGCCAGTGCCAGACGCTTATCCAGCAATCGCCAAAAATGTTTTTCATCTCGTCTAGCTTCGATAGCAATCCGAGGCAGGTTTAAACTGATAACTCCCAAATTATTGCGGCCTTCATGAATTTGCTCACCATTTTCTTCATAAATACTGAGGAAACTGCGGCAGCCCATTGGGGTTTTAAAGGAACCAGTGACTTTAACAACCTGATCGTAGTTAAGAATATCAGGATACATTCGCTTGCTGGCACATTTTAGAGCCAGTTGTTTGATATCGTAGTTGGGGTCACCAAACTTATGATTCAGGCCATCACGGATAGCAAATACCAGTTTGGGAAATACCGCTGTTTTGTGGTTCTTGCCTAACCCGGCAATACGGTTACGCAGAATAGATTGTTGGATTAGGTGGCACTCTTTTGAAGTACCCAGACCAAAGCCAAAAGTGACAAACGGTGTCTGTCCGTTGGCGGTATGCAGTGTATTAACTTCATATTCCAGTGACTGGAAAGCGTCGTAACACTCTTTTTCTGTCTGGGTTTCAGCGTAAGATTTTTTATCGGCAATATCCCACTCTTCAGCCACGGCCAAATGTTTGTCATAGCTGGCTTTAACGAATGGCGCCAATATTTCATCTATACGGTTAATCGTGGTACCGCCATAAATATGGCTAGCAACCTGGGCAATAATTTGAGCAGTTACCGCTGTTGCGGTTGCAATGGATTTGGGGGGCTCTATTTCAGCATTACCCATCTTGAACCCGTTGGTCAACATGCCTTTCAGGTCGATCAGCATACAGTTGAACATCGGGAAAAAAGGGGCATAGTCCAAATCATGATAGTGGATTTCACCTCTTTCATGAGACAGTACCACATCACGCGGCAGCATGTGCTGTTTGGCATAATGCTTGGCAACAATTCCTGCCAGCAGATCGCGTTGGGTCGGAATAACTTTACTGTTTTTATTCGCGTTTTCATTGAGCAGGGAAATATTGCTCTGTTCGACCAACCCCCTGATTTCCTGATTAAGGCGGCTGCGAGATTCCCGGGCAAGATCCCTGTCATGACGATATTCAATATAGAGACGGGCAAGGTGCTTATAGTTGCCTGCCATCAATTGGTTTTCTACCGCGTGCTGAATATTTCGTATATCAACTTGCCTATGGTCAGCCATTAATTGCGTTACTGCGGATGCAACCTGGGCACAGTACTCATCATCTATGACTCCAGCGGCAGAGGCGGCCTGTTTTACAGCATCTCTGATGCGGATTTCGTCAAATGGTACCTGACGACCATCTCGTTTTATCACAACAGTTTTCACAATATAACTCCTTGAGAATGTTATCTAAAGGTATAAGTCATTCTCGTTCTGATATTCAGCTTAAATAGAGGTGATGCTATATATGGTTTATTTTTTTATATTTAAGCACAATATGTAGTAAGTTAAAGTGAAATAATAACGACCTGATTTGATCTAAAACAAAGAACAGGAAGCTATATCTGGGAGACGGGAAAAAGTAAAAAACCCTTGGTCAATGGGTGAACTGACCAAGGGTTGATAGGAAATGGATAGGGATTATTTACGAACTGCAATAGCTTCGATTTCGATTTTAACGTCTTTTGGCAGACGGGCTACTTCAACACAGGAACGTGCTGGGAAAGCGGCATTGTGTTCTTTGAAGAATGCTTCATAAGTCGCGTTAACAGTGCCAAAGTCATTCAGATCTTTAACGAAAACAGTTGTTTTAACGATGTCGCCGACAGTCAGACCTGCTTTCTCAACGATGGCTTTAACGTTTTCCAGTGATTGACGAGCCTGGGCAGCGATATCTTCTGCGACATCACCTGTTTCTGGATTGACTGGAATCTGACCGGAAGTGATTACCATACTGCCCAGATCAACACCCTGAACATATGGGCCAATTGCAGCAGGGGCTTTCTCGGTATTAATCTCGTATGACATAGGTTCTCCTGTTAATGTAATAACTGAATAAATATTTCACCAAAGGGACTATTATAGTGCCCGTACTTGCCTCAGCAACTGGCGATTATTTACTTGCTGAGTATCACCACATTGCGATCAAACTCTTTCTCGCAGTATTTGCAGGTCAATACCACATCTTCAAATGTGACTTTGACCCGAAAACTGCTTTCTACCGGCTCATTGTGGCTGATGCAATTGCTATTAGGACAGACTAACACGCTATCAATACGCTCAGGCAGGTTAATTGGCAATTTCTTCACAACTTCATAGTCTTCAATACAGTTCACCGTTGCATTCGGCGCATACATAGCAAGCTGATTAGCCTGTTGTTCTGTCAGAAATGTGTTTTCGATTTTGATGAGATCTTTTTTACCTAACTGATTGGAAGGCAGGTTCAGGCCGATGGTAATGCGCTGATCGGTTTCAGTCAGCTTAAATAGAGAGAGTAACTTGAAACCTACCTGAGCTGGGATATGGTCAATCACCGTACCGCATTTAATGGCTTCGACTTGTAGTTGATGATCTTGGTTCATAGTGTTCTGTATGAATACATTTTAGTGACAACTATTTCTGTATTCATCCTCCAGATATATTGTTAAGAATCGACACGTCTTCCATTTTAGGTGGTGCCATCCTGTTTATCCAGATAAGACGCAGGTAATTCAGTGTCATCCTACGGTGGTTATTCTGTACATTGGCTTTAGCTGTCATAGCTATAAGGTGCTATATTTAGTTTAGTAATTTCATAAATTGTCAACCAAGAGGCCACATATGGCTAAACCTTTAAACTGGATATTAAACAATACTGCTCCAGGCCAAATTTTGCTCCAATCATGGCTGTCGGCACACGGTATTGATCGTAGTGTGTCTTGGAAGTATGTTCAAAATGGCTGGTTGGAAAGATTGGCTTTTGGTGTTTACTTCCGGACAGGGCGAACTCCTGATTGGGTGGATGCGGTACAGTGCCTTCAGGCACAATGGAATTCACAGGTTCATGTTGCTGGTTTAACAAGCCTGAATCAACAGGGCTTCTCACATTACCTCGAACTGCGTCGAACCCATGTGTGGCTATGTTTACCTACGAGAACATATCTTCCCGGTTGGCTAAACTATTTTAATAATATTAAGTGGTCAGCAATATCTGACCGTAGCTTGAATATTGAACTGGGGGATTTTCTCACGGATATCATGATTTCTGGGCGTACAATTAAATCGAGTTCAATGGAGCTTGCTGCTTATGAGATAGCGAACAGTGTGCCTAAGATCATTACCTTCACTTATGCTGATGAGCTATTTCAAGGTTTATCTAGTCTCAGTCCGAGAAAACTACAAAAGATTTTGTCTTCAAGCCAATCGATACGGACTAACCGTGTGTTCCTTTTTCTGGCTCATCATAACCGTCACATTTGGGCTTCACGTCTTAATGAAACCGAAATCAAGCTGGGTACGGGCAATCGACAGGTTGAGGTAGGAGGTAAGTTGGACACCACCTACAAAATAACTGCTCCCAGTAAGTTCATAGATAAAGAGTGTTTTCATGGATAGTCATATTTCGCAATATCGAGAACAAGTTAGATTGTTGATTAATTCATTGCCGCAGGTGGCTAAGGAGAAATGCTTTGCCCTTAAGGGAGGCACGGCTATCAATCTATTCGTAATGGATTTTCCTCGGTTATCGGTAGATATCGACCTCGCTTATGTACCGGTATCAGACCGTACTACTGACCTTAAGGCCATATCAGAAGCGCTGGATCGCATCGTCACAGACTTGAATACAAAAGCTGGTATCCGGGCCGAAAAGTTGCGGGGCCAGGGAGAAGAGATTCGTATCCACGTTTACTCGCGTGAGACGATGATAAAAATAGAGGTGAATCATGTTTGGCGTGGTTTATTGATAAATCCAAGTGAACTTGAAGTGTCAGAAAGAGTTGAGGATGAATTTGGTTTTGCTGCTATTAATGTTGTGTCTCGGCCAGATCTCTATGGTGGGAAGGTCTGCGCTGCTTTGGATCGACAACATCCGCGCGACTTTTTTGATATCAAAATGCTGATGGATTCTACTAGTATCACATCGGATATTTATTACGGATTTTTGGCGTATTTGCTGGGGCATAATCGTCCTATGGCTGACCTGCTCAATCCAAACTGGAAAAACAATACAAAGATCTTCGAAACCGAGTTTCAGGGTATGACAAGGCAGGATTTTTCATTAGATGAGCTGAACACTATTCCACAGCAGATGTTAGCGGAACTGAAAAGGCATTTCACTCAGCAAGATTTTGATTTCCTGATATCGTATAAGCAGTTAGAACCTGAGTGGAGACTATTCCCCTATAATATTGAGCATCTGCCAGCTATACGTTGGAAACAACGTAACCTCCGACAATTGAAGGAAAAGAACCCGGAGAAATGGGCCGCTTCTGTGGAGAAACTCAAAGTAACATTGCTCTGTAATTGGCTGAATTAGTTTGTATATTCCACTATTTGTGGCTTAAAAGGCCACAAATATCATATAAATTAAACTGGTGGGCAACTGTCAGTGTGCTTTTAACGCGAGATTACTGAGTCTGCCATTGATAAAAGTGTGAAGGAATACCTGATTCATGAGTTGGTATATTCTCCTAAAAATCCTAATATCTTGGTACATTCCCTTCTAAGAGCCTATCCCAGTAGGCGTAATTGTTGCAGGCTGCTCTTATGAATGAACAGTGAGCATAGGCAGTGTTCAGAAAATCGTGGCGTATACAGAGTACGTGAGGAGTGATTCGCTCTTTTTGACAAAGTGGTAAATAAAATAGCCCTAATGGGATGGGCTCTTAGTCGGACCTATTATGGTTATTGGCACAGTAGGATATGTGATTGGTAACTATGTTGGCGCAATTGTTTATTTTATTGTTACAGAAATTATGTGAAATTCATTATAATACTTTGAGACTAATATTAATAACTTATCTCATCAGGTTATATTATTTGCCATTCTTTGTACTAAAGAACCGAGCCGGGCAGTACTTAGACAAAAGTAATCGCTTTTGAACACACTTTTTAGTACTGCCCAGGCATACTGTCGTCTTGCTCACGAATGGGCAAGACGTATTTTGGTATCAGATTAAGTTTGTCTTCGATACCGAAGGTGAGTAAACAGACTTCTTAATCGCTATTTCAAAAGAGAATAATAACGGGTTATATTGATGGATATAAAAAATACTTTCTTTATTTTAATCATTCATTTAAAACTAAAGACAATAATGCCTGACGGGCATAAATACCATTTTCCGCCTGTTGAAAATAATAGGCATGGGGGGTTTTATCCACATCAACAGAAATTTCATCAATACGTGGCAATGGATGCAAAATTTTGAGGTTTTCTTTCGCACCTGTCAGATCAGCGGCATGCAGAACAAATTGCGCTTTTACATTGGCGTATTCTGATGGATCAAGGCGCTCTTTTTGCACTCGAGTCATATAAAGGATATCTAGTTCCGGTAACACTTCTTCTATGTTGGTATGCAGGCTGTAAGTTGCCCCTTTTTCATTCAGCATATGAAGAATATGATTTGGCATTGCCAATGCTTCCGGGGCGATAAAATAAAAATGGTTGCCATTAAATTTCGCCAACGCTTGTGACAGTGAATGAACCGTGCGGCCATATTTCAGGTCACCAACCATAGCAATATTTAGACTATCCAGCCGTTGCTGAGTTTCTTGAATAGTGAACAGATCCAGTAAAGTTTGAGTTGGATGTTGGTTAGCCCCGTCACCGGCATTGATAATCGGAGTATGACCGGAAAATTCGGAGGCCAGGCGCGGGGAACCTTCCTGCGGGTGGCGCATCACGATAGCGTCAACATATTGGCTGATAACGGAAATAGTATCTGCCAGTGTTTCGCCTTTCTTACCCAAGGAGGTGTTGCTACTGTCTGAAAAGCCAACCACGGAAGCGCCAAGGCGGTGGATTGCGGTTTCAAAAGAGAGGCGGGTACGAGTAGAGGCTTCAAAGAAACAGCTGGCGATAACCTTGTGTTTCAGCAATTCAGGCTGTGGTCTGGTTTTCAGTGTGGCAGCGGTTCGCAACACCAATTCCAGATCTTCGCGGCTCAGATCATTTATTGAGATGATATGTTTGCGATATAACGGATTAGCCATTTTTCACTCTCCTCTAATGCTGACATCCGGGGTGGTGATCATCAATTGATTACCGGGCAAAAAAAAGCCCCTCAATGAGGGGCATTAAATGATTGGTTTAGCAACGGGAAAAACAATGATTGCTCGCTGCCTTTAGGCAGTTGCACCCGTACTTTAGCTTGATGAAAAGAGGTGCTGTTTTTCATAATTTCTCCCGGCAAATTGTGGCGCATTATACTCGTGAAAAATCTCACAGCAAGCGTTTGCCTGAAGAAAAATGATATTGGCAGGAGCACCTCTTTACGGACATATCCCCGCGGATATCATAAGTGACTAGATTTTAAGATCACTTGCCAGTGTCGCTACCATTACCGCTTTAATGGTATGCAGACGATTTTCTGCTTGATCAAATACAATGCTATGCTCTGATTCAAAAACTTCATTGGTGACTTCCAGCCCTCCATACATATTAAATTCAGCGGCGAGTTGCTTGCCTAACGTCGTTTCTTCATCATGGAATGCGGGCAGGCAGTGCAGGAATTTTACCTGTGGGTTGCCTGTCATTTTCACTACATCCATATTCACCTGATAAGGTTTCAACAGGTTAACCCGTTGTTGCCAAACTTCTTTTGGTTCTCCCATAGAAACCCAGACATCGGTATAAAGAAAATCAGCGTCTTTAACCCCCTCAGGGACATTTTCGGTTAGCGTAATTTTCCCGCCTGTTTTTTCGGCCAGTTTTTGACATTCAGCAACCAGTGTTGCATCTGGCCAGTACTGTTCAGGAGCAATTAACCGAACATCCATGCCTGTCAATGCCGCGGCTTCCAACATGGTATTACCCATATTGTTACGGGCATCCCCCAAGTAGGCGAATTTGATTTCTGACAGTGGTTTCTCTGGTTGATGCTCCTGAATAGTCAGCAAATCTGCCAGTAACTGAGTAGGGTGAAATTCATCCGTCAGCCCATTCCATACAGGAACATCTGCATATTCTGCCAGGGCTTCAACCACTTTCTGAGCATAGCCGCGATATTGAATACCGTCATACATGCGGCCAAGTATACGGGCGGTATCCTTAATTGATTCTTTATGACCAATCTGGCTACCACTGGAACCAAGATAGGTGATATTTGCCCCCTGATCGTAAGCGGCTACTTCAAATGAACATCGGGTGCGGGTGGAGTCTTTTTCAAAAATCAGCACAATATTTTTACCTGTTAGCCAGGCTTTTTCTGTGCCGGATTTTTTAGTCGATTTTAATTCAGCCGCCAGTTTTAGGAAGATATGGATTTCTGCTGAGGAAAAATCAAGCAGCCTTAGGAAATTACGTTGATAGAATGGATTCATTGTTGTATATCTCCACATTTATTTCTTGCATTTAAATTCAATTTATATCTATAAAAATTCAATTTCAACTCCGCATTAGATTTCTTTGATGTAAACAGTGGTTAGCCTGCTTGTGGTGTGGGAGAATGAACGTTGGGACGGCCAACTGATTGAGGGTATTGGGTATGGCAAATCAAAAAGACTTAGAAGAACAACGCGAAGAAACGCGCCTGATTATTGAAGAATTACTGGAAGATGGTAGTGATCCAGATGCGCTTTATGCCATTGAACACCACTTTTCTGCGGAAGATTTTAATCTGTTGGAAAAGGCGGCAGTTGAAGCCTTTAAGCTGGGTTATGAAGTGACTGACGCGGAAGAATTGGAAATCGAAGATGGTTCTATTCTGATGTGTTGTGATGTCATCAGCGAATGTGGGTTGAATGCTGAATTGATCGATGCTCAGGTTGAACAACTGGTAAATCTGGCTCAGAAGATGGGTGTCAATTATGACGGCTGGGGCACTTATTTCGAAGATCCTGATGAGCAAGATGAAGACGGCGAAGATGATTTGCCAGAGCAGGGTGAGACCAGACTTCATTAATAAAATCAGTTCGTTATAAATCTTGTGTTAGCCTTGGTCGTGGCTGGTGCATGTGATTCAAAATAAAATAGTCCTTATATGCTTTTGCGAATAAGGACTATTGTATTTTAGTGGATTATTTTATCGAACCATGTTCTCTGACCTTTGAAAGAATCGTCCCTCTCCTGATTTGGTTTGCCTCAGTGACTTCCCGCTTTAATTCTTGTCCCAGCTCATTAGAAACCAGATCTTTATGTTTTTCTGCGAGTTCTCCTAACTCTTCTGCGGTATGAACAACGCCGGTCACTTTCCATGCCAGAGACAGGCCTTTTAATGCCACTTTAGCCACTGGATGTGGTGTAATTGCTGTTGTATGGTATTCGGTGTTTGCTGCTTATTTCTCTCAGTATTATTTAGGACACTGGCAGATGGGGTATTTCGGTTAATTGTAGAATTGTAACGACTTATATTTTAGTTCCTTGTGGTGTTTCAATTTGTTTTGGCAACTTGATAATAGCAACTTGAGACTTTACTACGGAATGAATAAATCTTTAACAGAATCGTGTGATAATTTTTGAAATTGACAGCATGGGAATTAATATTTCAATAGATAGAAATAGAATGGTATAAGAACAGGGAAATTATTTTCATTGAAATTTTTTATGGATAGTAAATATTATATTTTTTTGGTAATAATATAAGTAAATATTTTTATTTATATTATGTTTTTATATGAAAATAAATGATATTGAATGGAATTAATTTAAAGTTGTTTTTGGGTATATGTTGAATATATGTTTTATCATTGAGTATGTTTTTGATATTGCAGATTTATTTTCGTATGTTTAAATAAAGTATATAAGGCACCTTGGTGGTTCTTTATATTAATTCTCTGATATGAAATAAATTGATATTAATTATTGTCATTGTCTATAATATAGGTGTTGGTAAAGGATGTAAAGAATTCCAATTTATTAATCGAAGAAAATAATTCAGTTTTATAATTGGTTTTTCTAACACATTGATATTGTTTGGCATGATTTTACTCTATATTAGTAAGTTAATAGTAATATCATATATATTAACATTAATTACCTCAGGAAAATAACATTAACTTAAAAAGGTGTATCAAATGGCTAGTGTAACTCATATTAGGAAAATTATTAATGATACTTCTAGGAGAATCTACATTGTGGAAGGTCAAAATAATGGTAGGACTCATACTATTAACGCTAATTCTGAATTGATAAGTAACATTAAGGTGCCATGGATTGGCAATCAAGAGGAGAGTAATAAGGCTATCCGTATAACGATAGTGGATGAACCAAGAACCGCGATTATTTGGATTTTCCAAGATTATTGGAATCCTCCTCATAAGGATCAAATGAAATATTATAAAGGAGAGGATTTTAGTTATGCAAATGCAAAGAATATAGACGGTCCAAGTTCAGGAGGAGGAAATAAAATTTTTCGTTTCTATATAGATAATAATCAAGTATTGAAATTCAAAATAATTTAATTAAGAAAAAACCGCCTCTTGCAAAAAGAGGCGGTTATTCTCTTATTTAGAAACATCGGTGCCAAAATATTGAGTAGAAATACGCAAATAAGTGCCATCAGCTTTGATATCGGTTAACGCTTTATCGATAGCAGCTTGTAATTCTGGTTCGCCTTTGCGGATTAGAATACCGACCTGATCACCATTGGGTTCAGTTGCGACAATTTTTACCGGTGCATTAGGTTTGTGTTTCTTGAAATCCAGATAGGAGAGATTATCGTTGATAGTAGCATCGGCTCTGCCTGTAGCAACCAAATCAATTGACTGATTAAATCCTTCAGTAGGGACGATTTCTGCGCCGTGACGTTTTGCTAACTGAGCGTAATTGCTGGTCAAGCTGTGGCTTGATGTTTTACCTTTCAGGTCGTTGAACGTTTTAATACTGTCATTATTTTTGCGGGTGATAAGTACGGCTTTAGAGATAATGTAGGGCGCGGAAAAGTCATATTTCTTTTTACGCTCTGGCGTAATAGCGACTTGATTGAGTACCGCGTCATAGCGTTTGGCATCAAGTCCGGCAATAAGCCCATCCCATTTTCCTTCGGTGAATTCCGCTTTGACATTCAGACGGCGTGCGATTTCGCGACCAATATCAACATCAAAGCCGGTTAAGGTTCCTGAAGCATCGTGATAGGTAAATGGCGGATAGGTTCCTTCGGTAGCGATTTTAAACACGCCGGCTGATTTAATGTTATCAAGACCAGACTCTGCACTGGCAGAATATGCAATGCCAAATTGAATGACGCCAGCCAATAATACGGTAAGGAATGCTTTCATTTTATTTCTCCAAACTGTCAGAAAATTTATTTAATCGTAATTGACTTGATGAATTCAAAGCGCAATTACGGCAAGGTGTTTTTAACGGTGGGTTATATCTCCCAATCCGGTAAGGTATTCGTTAAAGTTGAAACAAATTCAACTGTCCGCTGCTTGAGGGCACGGGTAAAAATCGTTTTCGACGTCCCCGATTCAATAATTTCGCCAGATTCTAAAAATATGACGTTGTAGGCAAGATTGGCTGCCAGACGCAGATCGTGTGTCGCCATCAACATCGTCGTTCCTTCTTTAGCCAACTGTTTCAATACAGCAACCACTTCCAGCGATAATTCCGGATCAAGCGCAGAAGTTGGCTCATCACACAATAATACTTTGGGCGAAGGCGCCAGCGCCCTGGCAATTGCTACACGCTGTTGCTGACCACCGGATAGCGTGGCAGGCAAGACATCGGCTTTGTGTGACATGCCAACCTTTTCCAGTAGCTCAAGCGCTCGCTTTTTAGCCTTTTCAGGCGACCATTTCTGCACCCAAATAAGCCCTTCCATAATGTTTTCAATCACCGTCAGATGAGGGAAAAGCTGAAAATTTTGAAACACCATGCCGGTTTGTTGGCGGATCCGTTGTATATCCTTATGAGCAATGCGCTCTTTACCGATGAAGGTTATACTTTCATTGCCGATTTGCAGCTTCCCGGCCTGGGGAATTTCTAATAAGTTGATGCAGCGTAACAGCGTGCTTTTGCCACTTCCTGATGGGCCAATCAGGGCGGTAAGACTGCCTTCCTCAATGGTAAGATCGATATTTTTCAGGACCTTTTGTCCGTCAAAACTTTTTTCAATGCCGGAGAGCTGAATCATCTTTTAATTCCTTTGTATCACTCTGTTGTGAGAACTTCTTTTCCAGACGGGTTTGCAATGATGACAATACTGAACTGATTATCAGATAAAGTATTGCAGCCTCGGTATAAAGAATGAGGGGTTGATAAGTCACCGCAGCAATACGTTGTGCAGCAAGGAAAAGCTCCGGTACGGTAATGACTGAGGCTAATGAAGTATCTTTTACCAGTGAAATAAATGTGTTTGAGAGTGGAGGAATGGCGATTCTCGCGGCCTGAGGCAGAATGATCCGGCGTAATGATTGTGTCCAGCTCATACCAATAGAATAAGCCGCTTCCCATTGTCCTTTTGGTACAGACAATAAAGTGGCGCGAATCACCTCAGATGTATAAGCGCCAACATTCAGAGTGAAACCAATAACGGCTGAGGTAAATGCGCCCAGCGTAATGCCGACGCTGGGTAAGGCATAAAAAATTAGAAACAGTTGTACAAGTAACGGTGTACCACGGATCAGCCATACGTAGAATTTGACGACAGCAATAAGCGGTTTTGGCCCGTAAAGCCGGATTAGTGCAACGATAAACCCAAGTATAATACCAAGAGTAAAGGTAATAAGCGTCAGAGGAATAGTGAAAGTAAAGCCTGCATAAAGCATAGGCCAAAAAGAATCGAGTACTAAATTAAACCAGGAGGGCTCCATATACTTTCCCTATTGTGTAATATAAAAATATATTTATTTTTATGAGATTGTTTTAAATATCATATGGCAAGCTGGGAGTTTATATATATAAAATAAAGTTATATCATATTGTCATTTTAGATATAACAAAGAATTTGTATAAATCAATCTATTTCATGTTTGATGAAAATATTCCCTGATTCTTCAATTCAACTGGATTAACGATAAAGTTCCCTGGTCAGAATTTGTATCCAACGTTGAGGGAACTGGTGTATTTGAGTAAGGTATGCTTCCCTTATCCGGGAGTATTGTTGCCGAAATATTGAGCCCAGATGCGTTGATAGGTGCCATCGGCTTTGATATCAACGATTGCTTTATCAATAGCCGTTTTTAGCTCTGATTCGCCTTGGCGGAGTAAAATTGCTGTCTGCCCTGCGTTTGGATCAGACGCAACAATTTTCACCGGTGCATTTGGCTTGTGCTTCTTATAGTCCAGATAAGAGAGACTATCGTTGATAGTGGCATCGGCTCTGCCGGTACTGACCAGTTCGATTTCCTGGCTAAATCCATTCGTACCGATGATTTCCGCGCCATTATTTCTCGCTATCTGAGCGAAGTTGTTGGTCAGAGTATGTGCTGAGGTTTTGCCTTGCAAATCGCTGAATGTTTTTATGCTGTTGTTATTTTTGTTGGTGATAAGTACGGCTTGAGATGTGATATATGGAATAGAAAAATCATATTTTTTCTGGCGTTCTGGGGTAATTGCAATTTGATTAATAACAGCGTCGGAACGTCCGGCATCCAGCCCGGCAATAAGACCATCCCATTTTCCTTCGATAAATGTCGGTTTGACATTTAACCGATGGGCAATTTCACGACCGATATCGACATCAAAACCCGTCAAAGAACCTGACGCGTCGCGATAGGTAAAGGGAGGATAAGCCCCTTCAGTTGCAATTCTGAATATGCCGGTGGATTGAATTTTATCAAGCGTTGATTCTGCATTGGCAGAAGGTACAAGACCGAATTGAACAGTACTTGCCAATAACAGGGTAAAAATTATTTTCATTTTATTTCTCCAGATTATTAGAGTTATTAAATTATAATTTGATGTTTTACTGTTAATAATATATTTATTTGTGTGATTTTATTCCAGATATAATGTGAGAAATTTAATGATTTATATATAAAATAAAATTATATCATATCTTAATTTCAGATATATAAATGTGAAAAAATCAATAAAATAAATATTTATTATATGTATCCTTATTAATGAAATAGATGTTATTATTTTCAATATATTTGAGAGTGTTTATATAGAATGGGGCTGAATTTACACTTTCTTATCAGTTTTATTGTTCACGTTTTGAATTAAAAAGCCACTGACAACGAATTGCAGTGGCTTTGATGAAAATTTACTTGTTGAGAATATTACAGCGCAGCAATGGTTTCCTTCTGAGCTAACAGCTTCTCTTTTGATGCATTACAGGTTGCCAGGCGTTCACGCTCTTTAGTAACAACGGCTTCAGGAGCACGGCTGACAAAGCCTTCATTCGACAGTTTACCTTCAATGCTGCCAATCTCTTTATCCAGCTTCTCAATCTCTTTATCCAAACGGCTCAACTCGGCTTGTTTATCGACTAAGCCCGCCATTGGGATTAACACTTCTGCACCATTAATCAGCTTGGTCACAGAAACCGGAGCTTTTTCACCCGCAGACAGAATAGTGACAGAAGAGAGGCGGCCCATTGCCTGAATAAAATTCAGATTTTCTGCCACACGACGTTGCGCGCCAGCATCAGCATTACGCAGCAGAACTTCCAATGGTTTGCCTGGCGCGATGTTCATTTCAGCACGAATATTACGTACTGCAATAATCGCTTCTTTAATCCATTCCAGATCGGTCAGGGCCAATTCATCCGCTTTCGCCTGATCAAATTCTGGGAACGGTTGCAACATAATGGTATCTGCTTCAATCCCCTTAACTATTTTCACCCGCTGCCAAATGGTTTCGGTGATAAATGGAATAATAGGATGAGCCAGACGCAATAACCCTTCCAGAACTTCAACCAAAGTATGACGGGCACCACGAACTTCTGCTTCTGAACCTTTGTTGATCGCGGGTTTAGACAGCTCCAGATACCAGTCACAGAACTGATTCCAGGTGAACTCATAAAGAATATTGGCAGCCATATCAAAACGATAGGTATCCAGTGCTTCACGATAAGCTTTTACTGTCTGGTTAAATTCAGCCAGGATCCAGCGATCAGCCAGTGACAGCACCATTTCGCCGCCATTTTGGCCGCAATCCTGACCTTCCGTATTCATCAGAACAAAACGGCTGGCGTTCCACAGTTTGTTACAGAAATTACGGTAACCTTGCAGACGCTTCATGTCCCAGTTGATATCACGACCTGTAGAGGCCAATGCCGCCAGTGTAAAGCGCAGGGCATCGGTACCGTGAGATTCAATACCCGCCGGGAATTGCTTCTCTGTGCGCTTACGGATTTTTTCAGCCAGTTGTGGCTGCATCATATTGCCGGTACGTTTTTTCAGCAGATCTTCCAGGGAAATACCGTCAACCATATCCAGCGGGTCAATCACATTCCCTTTGGATTTGGACATTTTCTGGCCTTCGTCATCCCGGATAAGGCCAGTCATGTAGACGGTCTTAAATGGAACCTGAGGTTTGCCATTGTCATCTTTGATGAAATGCATGGTCATCATGATCATACGGGCAATCCAGAAGAAGATGATATCAAAGCCACTCACCAACACGTCCGTTGGATGGAAAGTCTTCAGTGCTTCAGTTTGTTCAGGCCAGCCAAGAGTAGAAAAAGTCCATAGACCGGAAGAGAACCAAGTATCCAGGACATCTTCATCTTGGTTTAGGGCGACATCTGTACCCAGATTATTTTCACGACGTACTTCTTCTTCGTTGCGGCCTACATAGACATTACCTTCAGCGTCATACCACGCCGGAATACGGTGGCCCCACCACAATTGACGGGAGATACACCAGTCTTGAATGTCGTGCATCCAAGAGTAATACATATTTTCATACTGCTTAGGTACGAACTGGATATCGCCATTTTCAACGGCTTCGATAGCCACTTTCGCCAGAGGTGCTGTACGGACATACCACTGATCAGTCAACATTGGCTCAATAACCACACCGCCACGATCGCCATAAGGAACGGTCAGATCATGAGCTTTGATTTCGACCAGCAGACCCAGTTTTTCAAACTCAGCAACCATCGCTTTACGGGCGGCAAAACGTTCCATGCCCCGGTATTCAACCGGAATATCAGAACGGTAAACATCAGAAATCTCACCATTGGTATCGAAAACTTCTGCTTCATTACGGATATTGCCATCAAGTGTCATGATGTTGATCATTGGCAGAGCATGGCGTTTACCCACTTCATAGTCATTGAAGTCATGGGCAGGTGTGATTTTCACGCAACCGGTGCCTTTTTCCATATCCGCGTGTTCATCACCGATAATAGGAATGCGGCGGTTAACCAATGGCAGAATGATCTCTTTGCCGATTAAATCCTTATAACGCGGATCTTCCGGGTTAACGGCTACGCCGGTATCGCCCAGCATAGTTTCAGGCCGGGTAGTTGCAACGATCAGATAATCTTTACCTTCTGCTGTTGTTACGCCGTCAGCCAGCGGATAACGCAGATGCCACATAGAACCTTTAACTTCCCGGTTTTCAACTTCCAGATCAGAAATTGCAGTGTGCAGTTTCGGGTCCCAGTTAACCAGACGTTTGCCCCGGTAAATCAGGTTTTCTTTATATAAACGAACAAAAGCTTCTTTTACGGCGTTGGACAGACCTTCATCCATGGTAAAACGTTCACGCTCCCAGTCAACAGAGTTACCCAGACGGCGCATCTGATTGGTAATCGTGCCGCCAGACTCTGCTTTCCACTGCCAGATTTTATCGATAAAAGCATCGCGGCCATAATCGTGACGGGTTTTGCCTTCTTCTGCTGCGATCTTACGTTCAACTACCATTTGAGTAGCAATACCTGCATGGTCAGTGCCGGATTGCCACAAGGTGTTTTTACCCTGCATCCGCTGATAACGGATCATCGTATCCATAATGGTTTGCTGGAACGCATGGCCCATATGAAGACTGCCAGTCACATTTGGTGGCGGGATAACAATACAGAAGCTTTCGCGGCTGGTGTCACCATTAGGTTTGAAATAACCACTTTTCTCCCAATGGGTATAAAGAGGCTGCTCAATTTCTTTAGGATTGTAAGTTTTATCGAGAGATGGCTCGGATTGCGTTTGGTTAGCGGGTGTTTTTTCCATTTTATCTTGATACTTAGTATGTTGGCGGCGTTGCCATGGTCAAATTAAAGCCGACGCTGCGATATGTTTTATATCGTTCACGCGCCAACTGTTTCAAATTTTCATCTATAGGAACGAAGTCTATCACTTCATGGAAAGCGGTGGCAAAGTCTGCAAAGTGCGGCAGCAGATTTATCAGGATATCACGGGGTGCATTTCCCCGTTTTTGTGGCCAACATAACTCAACTGGAGCGCCATATCTTGGCCCTTCACCCGCGAGGTTATGCGGGACGAACTGATGAGGCTCCCGTTGCCATAAAGCTTCATCTAACTTTTCGGCCTGTTGTTGATCTTCACAGGCAATCAGCACCCGCTTTCCTGCTCGCCATTGGTCAGCCGCAAGTTGACATGCCAGCCATTCGTGAGCCTGCAAATCCTCTTGCAGTGATGGCTGTTCCAGTAAATAAAACGTGGCACTTTTCATTAATGTCTCTGTTACGAAAAAAGGGCATTGTAAATGCCCTTTAATAAGCGGGGGAGATCAAATCAATCGTCGTTATTGATACCGGCATTGCCTGCACGATTTAACAGGAATTGCGACAGTAATGCAACTGGGCGGCCTGTTGCGCCTTTTGCTTTACCTGAACGCCATGCAGTACCGGCGATATCCAGATGTGCCCAGTGATATTTTGTGGCGAAGCGGGATAGGAAGCAGGCCGCGGTAATCGCACCACCCCCACTGCCACCGGTATTTGCCAGATCAGCGAAATTAGAATCGATTTGTTCAAAAAACTCATCGGTCATTGGCAAGCGCCATGCGCGATCACCTGATTGTTCAGAAGCATTTAGCAGCTCATGAGCCAGTGGATTATGGTTGGATAGCAATCCACTGTAATGATTACCCAGAGCAGTGATGCAAGCACCAGTCAGCGTGGCGATATCAATGACCAGTTCCGGATCAAAACGTTCAACGTAAGTTAATGTATCACACAGAACCAGCCGGCCTTCTGCATCAGTATTGAGCACTTCGACAGTCTGACCAGATAGGGTGGTTAAAATATCTCCTGGGCGGTAAGCACGGCCCCCGGGCATATTCTCACAGCCTGCCATGACACCGATAACATTGAGTGGTAATTGCAATTCAGCAACCACACGCATAACACCATAAACTGTTGCAGCACCACACATATCGTATTTCATCTCATCCATGCCACCCGCAGATTTGATTGAAATACCACCGGAGTCAAAAGTCAGGCCCTTGCCAACCAGGATAATGGGTTTGGCATTTTTATCCGGACTGCCTTTATATTCCATGACTGACATCAGTGATTCATTCTGAGAACCCTGACCAACAGCTAGATAGGCGTTCATTCCCAGCTCTTTCATCTGCTCTTCACCAATGACTTTGGTTGTAATGTGACTATTGGCAGAATCTGCGAGTTGGCGTGCCTGAGAGGCCAAGTAAGCTGCGTTACAGATATTTGGCGGCATATTGCCAAGATCTTTGGTCGCTTTGATACCGGCAGCAATAGCAAGACCGTGTTGAATTGCACGTTCACCGCTAGTCAGCTCCCGGCGAGTCGGAACATTGAAGACCATTTTACGCAGTGGCCGGCGCAACTCATTTTTATTACTTTTAAGCTGGTCGAAAACATAGAGAGACTCTTTTGCTGTTTCTACCGCCTGGCGCACTTTCCAGTAATTATTACGGCCTTTAACATGCAACTCTGTTAAGAAACAGACCGCTTCCATTGAACCTGTTTCATTAAGAGTGTTGATCGTTTTCTGGACAATCTGTTTATACTGACGCTCATCCAGTTCGCGCTCTTTACCGCATCCGATGAGCAAAATACGTTCAGATAACACATTGGGAACATGATGCAGCAGCAGAGATTGACCAACTTTGCCTTCCAGTTCACCACGGCGCAGCAAGGCGCTGATATAACCATCACTTATTTTATCGAGCTGTTCGGCAATAGGGGAAAGGCGGCGGGGTTCGAAAACGCCGACAATGATACACGCACTGCGCTGTTTCTCCGGGCTACCGCTTTTTACACTAAATTCCATGCGTTCTCCTGAATCTTAAAGACAAAGACGGACGCTATCGTTAAAATATAGCGTTCCGCATTAATCTACCCCATAGAAAGCTAACTACTTATGTTAAGCTAAACGTACTATTTATAATTGTTTAGCTAACTATTTAAGTATGTTCTGATTGGGAACCTAAATAAATATGAAATGCTTCGAGAACATTTTAGCAATAGGGAAGCCAAACTGATGCATATAATAAATAGTAGATATACAATGAAGTTAGCCATTTTCCTGCAAAAAGACAAGTTTTCACAGGCGTAATAAGCGTGATCATCATTAGATATCTGGTACGGGAAACCCTGAAAAGCCAAGTTGCGATACTCTTTATCCTTTTACTGATTTTTTTCTGTCAAAAATTAGTAGAAATTCTGGGTGCAGCAGTGGAAGGAAACGTCCCGGCAAATTTGGTTTTATCCTTGTTAGGACTAGGTGTGCCTGAAATGGCGCAGCTTATTTTACCCCTGAGTCTTTTTCTTGGGGTGTTGATGACTTTCAGCAAACTCTATACTGAAAGTGAAATTACTGTTATGCATGCGTGTGGCTTGGGCAAACGCGTGTTGGTGGTTTCGGCATTTATCCTTGCGTTGTTGACTTCCGCGCTGGCGGCGGTGAATGTCATTTGGGCAATGCCGTGGTCCTCAATATATCAGGAACATGTGCTGGCTGACGCCAGGGCTAACCCAAGCCTGGCGGCGATAATGGAAGGAAGATTCAAACCTTCCAATAACGGCAACTTGGTGCTCTATATTGGCAACGTGCACGGCGACAAATTCGAAAACGTATTTCTTGCCCAGCTTCGTCCGGTTGATAACCAGCGCCCTTCAGTTGTGATCTCGGATGGCGGTCATATGGTGGAACGGCCTGATGGTAAACAGATGGTTGTCCTTAACCACGGTACCCGTTACGAAGGTACCGCAATGCTGCGGGATTTCAGAATTACCGAATTCAATGATTATCAAGCGGTTGTTGGGCATCAGGCTTCGACTGTAGATGGTGATAAAATTGAACAAAAGTCCATGACTCAGTTATGGCAAAATGATGATAAAGATTCCCGCGCTGAGTTCCATTGGCGCTTGACCCTGGTGCTCTCGGTATTGATTATGACCATGATGGTTGTACCGTTAAGTGTGGTGAACCCACGTCAGGGCCGGGTACTCAGCATGTTGCCTGCAATGCTGCTTTACCTGATCTTCTTCTTACTGCAAAGCTCCCTGCGTTCTAACGGTAGCAAGGGCAAATTGGATCCGATGATTTGGATGTGGACGGTTAACGGGGCTTATCTGATGCTGGCGCTGATTCTCAATACTTGGGATACCGTACCGATGCGCAGGATTCGGACCCGTTTCAAAGGTAGAGGAGTAGCCTGATGTTTGGTGTATTGGATCGTTATATTGGGCGGACTATTCTACAAACCATTCTGATGACACTATTTATGCTGGTATCACTCTCCGGCATTATTAAGTTTGTTGACGAGTTGAGAAGAGTGGGGCGGGGGGAATATACCACTCTTTCCGCTGGTCTTTATGCTTTGCTGAGTGTGCCGAAAGATATTCAGATATTCTTCCCGATGGCAGCTTTACTTGGGGCTTTACTGGGGCTTGGCACGCTGGCAACCCGCAGCGAGCTGGTGGTTATGCAGGCTTCTGGTTTTACTCGTATGCAGGTTGCTGGCTCAGTCATGAAAACGGCAATTCCGCTGGTGATCCTGACTATGGTTATTGGTGAATGGGTTGCGCCACAAGGTGAACAGATGGCACGTAACTACCGGGCTCAGAAGATATTTGGTGGTTCTTTGGTTTCAACAACCAAAGGCATGTGGGCGAAAGACGGGGCTGATTTTATCTATATCCAGCAGTTAACGAGTGATACAGAGATTAAAGGCGTTAATATCTATCATTTTGACGATGAAAAAAAACTACTCTCTGTAAAGTATGCTGCCAGTGCTGTTTATGATGAAGATAGTGACTTGTGGAAGCTTTCCCAAGTGGAAGAATCTGACCTGACAGACAGCAAAAAAATCACGGGATCACAGAGTATCTCTGGTGACTGGAAAACCCGGCTGACACCACAAAAATTGGGTGTTGTCGCGCTCGATCCTGACGCACTTTCCATCAGTGGCTTGTATCAGTACATCAAGTATCTCAAACAGAGTGAGCAGGAGTCAGGGCGTTATCAACTGAATATGTGGAAAAAGATCTTTGCCCCACTTTCAGTTGCGGTAATGATGTTGATGGCGCTCTCTTTCATCTTCGGGCCGCTGCGTACCGTACCGATGGGTGTTAAGATAGTAACGGGGATCAGCTTTGGCTTCTTATTTTATGTCCTCAACGAGATCTTTGGCCCACTGAGTCTGGTTTACAGTATGCCGGCAGTTTTGGCAGCGCTGCTACCAAGTTTTCTGTTCCTTACTGTGAGTGTTTATTTACTGCTTAAGAGACAGTAACTTTTAGCAATCGCGGTGTGGGTGATGGAACCAGATATTAGAGGAACAGCAGGGATGGAGAACTAAGCGGGAAACTCCATCCCAGGTATCTCGATTTATAAAACTCGGATTCAAACTTGTTTGTGATTCCTCGACAATGCAGTTACCAGTTGATTAACCCCGGTCGTTACACTGCTGAACTTACTGCGTTGCTTCCGGGTAATCACCACAAATACTCCGATATTTTGCTCGGGGATCATTGCCATATACGTATTGAACACACCGCCGCCACCGGTTTTCTGATAAATGCCCGGTACATCACCACGTGAGTTCATGTAAACCCAGCCAAGGCCGATGCCATCTGCCTGACCGGCAACATCCATCCCTTTAATTGAAGCCAGAGCGGAACGCTTAAAATAAACTCCCTGCTCGCGGCTGGCGGTCTGCTTACGTAACTGACTGTCTGATGACAAAAACTGCTGCATCCAGCGTTGCATATCTCTTGGCGTTGAATAAATTCCACCACTACCCGCTGCTGCAACAGTATTAAGGCATGGGCTGGATTTATCACTTTCCATCAGACGGGCGCACTGAGAGCGGCTTGGTGTCAGTGTCGTGTCTTTCATGTAATAAGGGCCGGTGATCTTATCGTGCAACAGGCGGGTATATGGTTTACCTGAGGCCTTAGCGAGCGCATCCGCTAATAAATCGTAAGCCAGATTGGAATAGGATACAGTTATGCTTGGAGATACATCTAATTGAGCTGTTTTCAACCAAGTCCAGCGATTGGCTTGTGTAGGCCAGACAAAAACAGGGCGTCTCCATTGACCTCCCGGCTGTTCACGAGGTAAACCACTGGTATGGCTTGCCAGGTGGAACAACCGGATAGGCTGAAGAGGGCTGTATTGAGGCACACTCACGCCATAATAGCTGTAATCCTGCAATGGATCGGTGGAACGCAGAACCTTATCCTCTTCCAGCTTGATCATAATCTCACTGGTCATCAGCTTAGTCAGTGAGGCGATGCGGATAACTGAATCGGGCTTAGGACGGATGCCGTTTCCCGGACGGGTTTCACCGAAACTGCGGTAAACCGCCTGATTATTATCAATCACCACCATTGCCATGCCTCGGGCATTGCTGCCATTGAAAATATCCTGCGCGTACTGATCAACCAATTGCGAAGCTAGCTTTTTAGTTCTCGCGTTTCCTTCAAACACCTCCCATTTCAATGGTTGTTTCTTTGATTGCAGAAACTTTGGTGAATAGGTTTTATCGGAAGAAGAACAAGCTGCGAGAGCCAACACCATGGCAGAAACAGGTAAGATCTTAAAAAACTGTCTATTCATTTTGAATTAACCAATCAGGCATACTTCCAGTGAACTCACGGACAGGATAGAGATATCAAAATACGGTTACTTATTCTTTTTAAACAGCATCATCAACGCGCCAATGATAATGCCCAAAAAGATACCAGCACCAATCCAGCTAATAATCGTCATAACCATTTACCTCATAGTGAATTATCATCCAGATTATATAAGGTGATTATAAGTTGTCTATCGGCGTCAGGTGTTTCAGCCAACTATGGTGATATAAAACTGTTTTAGGGTGTTTATCCGGTTGTGAACTGGTGCTGAGTAGGAAGATTAATTTCAGGCTGAAAAGATATTGCTGAGTATGCTTTATACTTGCTTGGGGCTTTTGTGTTTAAGAATTGAACGTGAATTTGCATGGAATAGATGAAAATGATCTTTTTTTCGACACTTAAACTGAATCAGTAGGATAACTATTGCTAACAGATCACTGACAGGTATAATGGCCCCCGTTCTCCGCATACTACTTCAGTGCCGAAGTGGCGAAATCGGTAGACGCAGTTGATTCAAAATCAACCGCCTTCGGGTGTGCCGGTTCGAGTCCGGCCTTCGGCACCATGACTATGTTCATAGCAGTTCATCAAAGTCCACTTACCTAAGAAAACTCCTTATAAATCAAATAAAATAGTCTATCAAGGTCTATCATCGTCCGTGGCAATCCACATATCTGTGGGGGCATAATTGGGGGCATCTTCCGATTCGATTAATAATGTGCCCCCAACATGAAACTCAATGCCAGGCAAATAGAGACAGCAAAGCCAAAAGATAAAGCCTATAAACTCGCTGATGGTGGCGGGTTGTATCTGGAAATTACTCCGCGAGGTTCAAAATACTGGCGTATGAAATACCGCCGACCTACTGATAAAAAAGAAGACAGGTTAGCATTTGGGGTTTACCCGGTAATTTCTCTTGCTGATGCCAGAGCTAAACGTGATGAGGCTAAAAAACTGATAGCTAATGGTATAGATCCCAAAGCAACACAGAAAGAGACACAAGCTGAGGCATCAGGAGAATTCAATTTTGAAACTATTGCCAGGAAATGGCACTCCAGTAATAAGCGGTGGGGTGACTATAACCGGGCGCGTGTACTGCGCAGCCTTGGACAATACATCTTTCCTCATATTGGTAAAGTTGATATCCGTCAGTTAAAGACTAGTCATCTATTAGCACCTATCCGAATGGTGGATGATGCAGGAAAGCATGATGTAGCTCAACGGCTTCAGCAGCGGGTAACTGCTATCATGCGCTATGCCGTACAAAATGACATTATCGATAGTAATCCTGATGCCGCGCGCGATAAATTTCGCCTATCCGCTCGATAAATGAAGCGACAATTGTGTTTCATCTATTGAAAAATTTTTACACAACTAACGTCATAAATATGACTGTAATTTATTCAATTTACCCATTTTTCCTTTAAATCTGTAGCAAGGTAACCAATTCCGCACAGCTAGGCGGTATATTCTGCACTCATTAAAATGGGGTTAACACCTTTATCATAATGCACAGTACAGAATGAAATGCCTAACCAAATGAAAATGATTGGAATGCATTTAGCTATGATTTTAGTTGAACTTGAACCT
>NZ_JAJAFX010000090.1:0-8585 GCF_025384845.1 Photorhabdus temperata
TTCTCTGTTAACACCATAACCTATGCCTTATTGGTTAGTCAGGATAATTAATAGCCTTGTTTTGTCTCTTATTGCCCCAAAATTGATTGTGTTAGCGCTGATTGATGAAGTTCACCTATGAGTTAAATTAACCCTTGATTTAAATGTACCTGTGGGTTAATGTCTTTACTCAAAGGGGGTATGTATGTTTGAACTGATATTTCACGAAGAAGCTAACAACGAGATTCAATCGCTAGACGAAGTTATGCGAGGTAAAACGGTACTGGCGATTGATAAGCTGGAGGCCAGAGGGAATACGTTGCGGTACCCGGCAACAGAGCCGTTGCGTGACGGGTTATTCCAGCTAAGAGTTGGCAATAAAGACATTACCCGGACCATTTTTGCTTATGCCACTGGCCGGCGAATTTACATACTCCGTACATTTATCAAGAAAACACCAAAAACCCCAGCGTCAGAAATAAAACTGGCATTGCAAAGATTAGAGGAGATGACAAATGAAAGTTAAAGGCATTCCTTGGTCAGAAGTCAGGGCGCAAGCCCTTTCATCCCCTGGAGCTCAGGCCGCTTATGAAGCAGCCAAACAGGAAGAGGAACTCTACGAGCTGATACAGAGCATGAAAAACAGGGCGGGCATTAACAGTTCACAGTTAGCCGAAAGACTGGGAATTACCCCACCGGCAGTAGCTAAGGTTGAAAAAAACCCGATGAAAGCCAGTGTTGCGACACTTAAACGCTATGCGGCGGCGTGTGGCGTCAACCTCAAAATTAGTATAGTTTAACTGCTGCCCACCTCTTGGACATTAACTAATCGATGAACCGCTCGTATTTCTTATGGAAAACAATATTAACAAGGCCAGCATAGATACCCTGGCACGTTATGCCCAAGCTTGAGGTGTCGAAAAACTCCAGATAACACTTTAATTTTAGCCACATCCCCCGGTATCTTTATCGTGAAGTTTGATTAAGATACCGGGGCATTAGGATTAACGTATTACGCGATAGTGATGCTCCCCGCCCTACCGAGGCTGCCGCAAAAGTTAACCTTTATCAGCTAAGATCCGGGTTAATATTCCAAACGAGACCCTTGTATTGACATCCTCCCCTTCCTAAAGCATGGTGAGGCCGTTGTTGGTGATGGATTCTCATTTTCAGTTATTGTGGGTTCATGGCAATGGAATGCAAGTTGGCGTTGATAAATGTAGGTTGTCACACTTAGTGGGCAGATAATAGTTTGAAACGGTTTCGGAAATCAAGATACGGTTAATCTGTTATAATATCTATTGCACTAGAATAACCAAGTAGGTTAATATTTGTTTTATGGAAAAACGAACACCACATTGTAAGTTATCAGTTGTCAAAACTTTGATCGAAGCCAGAAAAGTACGTACCACATATACAGCGCTAGCTGGTGCGAATGAGCTGGGACTTGAGTTCTCCGACATGCTAGCCATAGTGATGGCGCTCACGCCAGCGGATTTCTACAAGAGTATGACAACTTACGCTGATCATACGGTCTGGCAAGACGTGTACCGGCCAAACACACATGTGGGTGATGTGTATCTGAAGCTGACGGTCATTGATGACGTGCTGATCGTGTCCTTCAAGGAGCTATAAACATGAAATGTCCTTTTTGCAGCACAGCGGAACTTATCCACGATACGCGCGATCTACCCTATACATACAAGGGCGAAACCACAATCATTTCTGCTGTAACGGGCGACTTCTGCCCTGCCTGCGCCGAATCTGTTTTGGACGCTGCGGAATCAGAGCGTGTTATGTGCGAAATGCGCGCATTTTCGAAGCAGGTCAACGCAGCTATTGTCGATCCTAGCTTCATTGCCAGTGTGCGTAAAAAACTCGCACTTGACCAGCGAGAAGCCTCTGAAATCTTCGGCGGTGGTATCAATGCTTTCTCGCGCTACGAGAATGGCAAGACTAAACCGTCGCTAGCTTTAGTGAAGCTGCTTAAGGTGTTAGATCGTCACCCCGATTTGCTCTCTGAAATCAGAACGGCGTAATTCCGTCTTGCACCACTGGAAATTGTGCCAGTGCACGATGAAACACTCTCAACCTGGCGGGGATTAAATCCCCGCCGACTTTGGAGGTCATCATGTTTTTCTCAGTAGGTGTTGAGTTGCCGAAAGACGAAAATACAGCGTATGGTCTGGTTATTCCTGCGCTGTGTACCGAAGATTATGGCTGTTTCTCAACACCAAAAACCCCAGTGTCAGAAATCAGGGCGCAAGCCCTTTCATCACCGCAGTAGCTAAGGTTGAAAAAAACCGATGAGAACCAGCATCGCGACACTTGAACGCTACGCGGGGGCGTGTGGCGTCAACCTCAAAATTAGTATAGCTTAACTGTTGCCTGTCTTTTGGATATTAAACTAAAAGGTCGGGTATTTTACTAATCAATGAACCCTTCGTGTTTTTTATGGAAAACAATATTAACAAGGCCAGTAAGATACCTTGCACGTTATGCCCGAGCTTGCGGCGTCGAAAATCCTCAGATAACACTTTAAACTTTATGTCAGATCACCCGATATCTTTATCGTGAAATTTGAGTAAGATACTGGGCGAAAAGTGAGAAAACTTACCCGATTACTATCAATTGCAGGGGATCAATTAGGCGTTGATGAGTTAAATTGCGGGATAACCATCCCCTGTTTAACAATGTCTTCTATAACTTATTAACTCACAACGATCCTTGTAAAGTCGGCTTTTCAAAATATTAAATGGGATTAAATACGGTAAAAATTAGCTATATCCGTACATCTAAGAATTATATTGCTTTATTTCCTTATGTTGGAATACTACTATACAGTAGTATCTCTACATCATCCAATTTGTCCTATGTTAGGAGTTTTCCAATTAAAAATATCAGATTACTCTTATTCACATGACGAAAAATACATAGTATAGTATCGAAAATTTGGCTAGATGAATAAATTGAATCCCAGTTTTTAGCCTTTTGAAATCCGAACTATCTTTTACCACCATTTGATATCCTATTGATATATAAATATGAAATTTATAAAAAACCACCTAATCAAGCTATTGCCAGTTGTTGCACTCTTCATTTTTTGTCTTTTAGCTCATATCGCTATGGGTTATCGTTTAAAAATAGGGTACGTATTCGCTGTATTCTTTATTTTCCTATTGCTAAACAAGGTCACTGCCGTTTATAGAGTTCTTCTTGTCGTTCTTGGCATAACAACTCTCATTTATGCCCCTGTAGGGCTGACATATGGATCACCAAACTTCAACTCAATTCTTTCATTATTCTATACAAATAAACAAGAAGCCAGTGAGTTTATCTCTTCTATTCCAATTGAACATTATCTTTTTAGTGCGCTTATCTTGATATTTTGTTTTTTATCGCTAAAGGTAAGCATTAATTTATATAAAAAGGTTAATGTCTTTCTATTTTCTTTTGCATTAATCACGATAATACACCACCCTTTAAAATCCTTTATACAGGGAAAAGAGTTTAATATCTTTGACTCAGGTCTTCCTGAAATCAGAGTAGTCAAAGATGTTACTATCAACTTTATAAGGGTAAAAAGCGAATACAAAAAAATGCAGGAAATATTGAGAGAGAAAGATACATGGGGAACAGTATCAGCACAGTCCAAATATAACACTTACGTCGTTGTTATTGGGGAAAGTGTACGTAAAGATTTTATGAATGCGTATGGATTCCCGATACACAATACGCCTTTTATGAGCACTGCGAATGGGACACTTTTTACAAATTATATCTCAGCAGGTCCATCAACCCAGATATCATTGGCAAACTCACTAGCAATGGTCAAAGATGGTAAAGAGATTTTAAGTAATAATATTGTTACACTGGCGAAAAAAGCTGGCTTTTATACTTATTGGATATCAAATCAAGGTTCGATGGGGTTATTTGATACTTCGGTTGCCAGTATGGGAGCAAGGGCAGATTCTCCATTGTTTATTAAAAAAGGTGAATCCAGTTCTGGTCTTAACAGAAGTATGCCTGATACAAATGTAATACCCATTGTGAAAAAAGTCCTGGAAGATAAGAAAGAGAAAAAATTAATTGTTATCCATTTAATGGGATCACACTCTCCTGCTTGTACCCGAACAAATTATGAATACAAAGTGTTTTTTAAGTCAGAGCAGGTTTCTTGCTATATACAGAGTATTGAAAATACTGATAACTTACTGTCAATAATTACTGATGAAGTACAGAAAAATGAGAAGAATTGGTCTTTGATGTATTTTGCTGATCATGGAGTGTCTTTCTTTGAGAGAGATACTAAGAAAATGAGACTTGCTCATAACGATAAATACAAGCAGAACTATCAGGTTCCTATGTTTATTACTTCTTACGACGATACATCACGGAAATTTATTAATTCTCAACGAAGTTCAATGAATTTTTTAACGCTATTTTCAGAATGGACAGGTATTAAAGAGCCTACAATATCTGAAAATTGTAAAATGTTGTCTAATGAAATATGTGAAAACCAAGATGATGTTTTGAATTTTAGTAATAACATCATGAAATACAGTTCATTACCAGAAGATAAAATTCCCAAATGAATTTCATGCTACGAAGAATACAAACAGAATTTGTGTTGAACCTGATTTTTAGATAAAACTAACAGGTAATAGTGATAAGGTTAGACTAATTTATGAAAGCTAAATTAGGGGCTGTCCTAGATAACGATCATAATTTCCCCTTAACTATTTGTTTTAGAATATATAATTGGTCTTTTACACCCGGAGTGTTAAATCTCCACTCACATTCCTTGAGAAAGAGCTCAAAATGTTCCTTTGGTATACCATTAAATTTACGCATATGACGTTTGGCCTGGTTGCAAAAATTCTCTATCCCATTGATATAGTTTTGACTATTTTTAGCGTCTACAAACTCCGTGCTATGGTTGATTCGATAGTGTTTAAAATCGGACACGTCCAGCACATCATAGCTGGCAAAATTGTCTGTATAGACCAGGCTGTCAGGCTTAATTTTCGCCGTGATTATCGGCATCAAGGTATCAGATTTAGCGTTAGGTATTAAGCGGGTGTAGACCTTACCACCCCCGCTTGAAAAGCCCGAAAACAGGGACTTTTCCGGCTGAACCCCGCGTTTTCCCTTACGTTTACTCCCGAAATAGCTTTCGTCTATCTCGAATTCACCTTCAAACATAGAGTGTTCATCGACATAATCAGCGATAAGGACTCTGAGGCGGTGGAGATAGTAAGCTGAAGTCGTTTTGTTGACACCACAACTGACTCTGCCGCAGTACGAGCTGTAGCCCCTGCCACAAAGAGCTCCTGAAGACGTTTTTGCTTGTATTGGCTAATCCGACTTTTTCTCATTTGGATATCCTAGATCAAATTACTTATCTAGGACAGCCCCAAATTATTTACTAATACTCATAAACAAAATAGACATTAATTAAAATCCTTTAATCAAATACATTAAAATGCACCCTGTAATTACACCAAAAGTAAAATACTTTATCTTTCGTCTATTTTTGATTTTTCTTTGCTTTATCTCTTCATCTGTTTTTATATGATCATCCCAACCAATATGCCTAACTGCACTTTTATCCAAAATAACTGTATATTTACCTATTTCAGCATATTTCTTTGATAGCGTCATCTCCGTGTCACCAGCTAGATTGTATGGCATGAATAACTCATAATCTGATTTTCTTCTAAGGCCTGGATTAAAACTAAACCCTCTCCATTTGGGATCATTACTTTCCAGAGTAGAAAAACAAACTCCTTCTAATTCTCTGAAATTACTAGGGTAATGGAATGGATAATGAAGTATCACATCCTCTTTCAAATCCCTAAGCCATACTTGAAGTATGTTTTCATCAGATCTCAAAATAACGAAAGAATCTTCGATAAATTTATCTCGATAGAAAAGCCAATCGTCTTCACAATGGAATATATAGTCAGTTTTTACTTTACTATATGCCAGATCAATTGATTTAATCTGTCCTAGATTAGGATTATTTAAAATAATTTCACAATGTGGTAACCAGTGCTGAGGTATAACAGAATAAATAGATTTGTCTCCAGAATCTTCTGTTATTACAACCTCTTTTATAGGATAAGAATTATACTTATCAAATGACTCAATGGTTTGCTTTAATAAATCAAACCGACCACAACTTGTAATAACCAGGGTAACATCACTTGAATCAGAAAAAAACATAATATTTACTCATCGATTTCTATAAAATCACTATTATTTAGCATAGTAACAAAAAAATCACTACACTCATAGTATTATAACAAATGGTTTCATTTTAAGGCCTTTTTAACCTTTTAGCAAAAGATAATATACAACTCTTCGTGTATTCTCACATAGTGCTTATGGCTCATCTGCTTTACCCATAGACGAATAAATATTTCCTATGAAATTGCATATAATTTTATAAAAAACAATCTTATTCTTTGGATACTGAATAATTCCTATCTATTATGCAATATTTTCTTTAATAAGAGAAAATGCGGGTACGGATTTTTTCACCTTTGAAATTCTATTTCTTTTTTATCTTCATAAATTTTCTTTTAAAACTAAATCTAACGTTATAGTCCAATATAAATCTTAATGTAGACAAGCTATTTATTATCTTGTAAATAGAATCAGAATATTCCTTTGATAATTTATCCCCATACTTATAGATAAGCTCTATAGCATGGCAAGCTGTAAGATTCCTAAATTTTCTCCCGAAAGTTTTATCAGTTATTAAGATAACCTCTGCCATTATATTTACTTTAACTTCATTAATGGAATTAGACAGACTTCCCTCTCTTTTTACGTAGTTATAGTACTTCATTTCAGTATAGTGAATATTATTACACTTGATCAATAACAAAGGGAATAACAATGCATCTTCATAACAAGGAGCTTCAGGGAAATTATTTCCATGAAACAGTTCTTTCCTAAAAAATTTCCCTATTAGATGAGCTTGATATTTTTTATGAATTAAAAATTCTTTTATTGCTGTATTTCTGTGAAGTTCTACCGAAGAAAGTAATTTTGATTTTTCCATTATATCTGAATCTTTTCTAACTTCATTTAACCTACTGATAAATATATCTGGTTTATTATACTCTAAGAAATCTAAAATTTCTCTCATAGAGAAGTCAGATAAAAAGTCATCACCATCAACGAATGTTATATACTCTCCATTGCTTATTTCTACCGCATATTTTTTTACTTTACCTGCGTTTCTAAACTCCTTTCTTATATAAATAAAGGACTCATTCTCCTCAGAGAATTTTTTTAAGATTGATGAAGTCGAATCAGAAGAACTATCATCTATCAGCAAAACTTCATATTCTTCAGGATCGCATTGAGATAAAGCATGTTTTATGGTGCTTACACATTTGAAAATTAGTTTTTCTAGGTTATGCGCAGCTACTGCGATTGATAATCTCTTTGGAACACAACCATGAGTATCATTAGTTTTAGTCATCATATAGATAATCACCTTTTACTACTTTTTTACAATTGCCAATGAATTAACCAGTGATAACTAAGTTAACGAGCCAACTGATATGTTGTAGTTAGTAAAAAAATTCTATTAGCATTATTCATAAAAAGGAGTGATTTTCATCGGAAAACCACAAGTCCCTGAGCATTCCGTTATCAACGGCAATAATACACGTATCATAGCTGGGTATGGCTGATACTATGTTATACATATCAATATGACTTAACAGATTTTACATTTTCTTATGCCCGCTTCTTGATTGGCTATACTATAGTTAATCGCAATATCTTTTACCATTCTGTTCGTATCCTAAAACTATATGAGTTAAAAGGAAAAGTAAACAGTCTGATTAGATAGCTTTTTATAAGCTTCATACTTCTATACCAATAACATATTCATGCAACGGTAAAAAGTCATTTAGCTTTTAAATAGAAGCTGAAATTCAATATCTACATCCATTTGAGCCATTTGCGAGTAACATACAACATATTTTTCATCATGTGAATCAAAATAATATAATATTTTTATAAACCTGAATACTTCGATTATAGGATAACTAACATAGCATAGAAATATCACTGTGATTTTCAAGTATAAATAAACTCATGCTATACCATACGTTAATCAATTATAGTGGCGAGATAAAGCCACTTAAAATGATAAGTCATGATGTAAAACTACTTCAACATCGAAGAACGTCAGTTTATCTAAAACAAGGCATTACAATCTCATTATTATCCTCAGCGATTTTCGTGAAGTACCAGAAGGTATCGGTTATGGTATTTATAGCTAGATCACAAAACAGGGAGTAGAGCATCAATACACAGGATTTTAATGTCGGCTTATCATCCTAAGTATTGAGAATATTGTGGGTCCCATGATGTAAGAAAGTGGGTCATGCGAATATGCTGATTTATTACCCAAAACATGATCGCGATTCAATCACAATGCATAAGTTCTTTCCTAAATCGCCATTTTGGTTATTTCTTGACACGCTGAACCATCCGATTTTTACCATACTAAATCTCGTTTAATGCTTTAAGCAGCTGCCTTGGCAAAGAATGCTGTCAGTTAACGGGTTACAACAAAC
>NZ_JAJAFX010000091.1:0-8577 GCF_025384845.1 Photorhabdus temperata
ATATCAGCCAGGACCGGATCGACCTCCCTTAACGCCACATCCAGTTTGAGTTTTTCGAGCTGACGCAGACGGCGCCAGATTTTGGTCCCGATAAAGCCCAGTGCCAGCAGAATAATAATGACGGTCGCCAGCCAGCGGGCGTTTTGATGGTCAGGGTGTGGCCTGTCATCAGTCGTTTAAATCCTTCAATCTCATACTGTTGGATAAGAAATTTGGTAACTTACTGATATTTGGTTGAATAATATTTTTATTTTGGATCGAAGATGATGGATTGGGTATTTCGTCTGAAATGGTGTCTTAATTCTATTAAAATGGTCAGATTGAATTACTGGGTAAAGTAAATAACTGTATAAATATCCACAAAGTTCTTTCTTCTGGGTCAATTGAGTGATAATGTGTCACTAAATAAAACATTTTACGGATAAAAAAAATGAAAGAATTTTTTTCATATGCCCAAGATCTTCATGAAAAATCAAAATTATTTCAGCAGCAAAAGTTGGCAGAAGATAAAAAGCTGATGGGGAGACTTTTTGAGTCTTATGATCAAAAAACTATTGCAGAACTTTTGCGTAAAGTAAGTTATAACGACTGGACCCGTGAAACCTTAAATCGCTGGTTTAACGGAAAATCAGTCCAAAAGTTGTTAACAGAAGTTGAAGTTGCTATGCTCCAAAAAATGCTCCCTGAACCACCTAAAAATCATCTTCAATACGATTTCCGTTTCATTGATCTTTTTGCAGGGATTGGCGGAATTCGAAAAGGTTTTGAAGAAATTGGTGGTCAGTGTGTTTTTACCAGTGAATGGAACAAAGATGCTGTTCGTACCTATAAAGCAAACTGGTATTGTGATCCAGAGTACCATAAATTTAATTCTGATATTCGTGAAATAACATTAAGTGAAAACCCAGAAATAGATGAAAAAGAAGCTTATAAAAATATTGATAAAGAAATTCCAGATCATGATGTTCTTTTGGCTGGTTTTCCATGTCAGCCATTCTCATTAGCAGGTGTTTCGAAAAAGAATTCTCTTGGGCGTGCTCATGGGTTTGAGTGTGATACACAGGGAACTCTTTTTTTTGATGTGGCCAGAATTATTACAGCTAAAAAACCTGCTATTTTTCTTCTGGAAAACGTTAAAAACTTAAAAAGTCATGATAAAGGGAAGACATTCCGTATTATCATGGATACATTGAATGAGTTGGGATATGCTGTTGCTGATGCGGATATCATGGGGCCGAATGATCCCAAAATTATTGATGGAAAATATTTTTTGCCTCAGCATAGGGAACGGATTGTGTTAGTTGGTTTTCGTAAAGATCTGAATATTCATCAAGGATTTACACTTAAGGAAATTAGTCGATATTTCCCGGAAGAACGACCAACACTTGCGGATTTACTTGAACCGGAAGTTGATAGTAAATATATTCTTACCCCCCATCTTTGGAAGTATTTATATAATTATGCTAAAAAGCATCAAGCTAAAGGAAATGGTTTTGGATTTGGCCTTATAGATCCCAATAATAAGAATTGCGTCACTCGCACGCTTTCTGCACGTTACCATAAAGATGGATCAGAAATACTTATTGACCGGGGATGGAATAAAGAGCTTGGGGAACAGGATTTTGATAATCCAGATAATCAAAAAAATCGCCCACGTCGTTTAACACCGAAAGAATGCGCACGGCTAATGGGGTTTGAGTCTCCTCAGGGAGGAGCATTTCATATTCCGGTCTCGGATACACAAGCTTATCGACAGTTTGGAAACTCAGTTGTTGTGCCTGTATTTACAGCTATTGCTAAATTATTAGCTCCTTATATAGCGGAAGCAGTGAAACAACAGCAGACAAACAAAGATCAGGCGGCATAAATAAATTATGGCTGATGTTCACAATCCATCTACTCGTAGTAAAAATATGAGAGCGATCCGTAACTGTGATACAGCCATAGAAAAAAAACTGGTTAAAATTCTTCATAATCTTGGGGTAATTTATAGAATGCAGGTAAGTGATCTTCCTGGTAAGCCTGATTTCGTTATTGATGAGTATCAGGCTGTTTTATTCGTACATGGTTGTTTCTGGCATGGGCATAATTGCCATCTTTTCAAAACTCCAGCTACCCGTACTGAATTCTGGTTAGATAAAATTGGCAAAAATATTAAAAGAGATCAGTGTGTTATGAATTCTCTTTCAGATAACCGTTGGAAAATATTAGTTGTCTGGGAATGCACTTTAAGAGGACGTTTGAAACTGACAGACAATGAGTTATCAGAAAGGATTGAAGAGTGGTTATGTGCAAGTGAAACTCATGCGGAAATTGATACAGTGGGGATACATAAAGTATTTTTGCAGAAAAATGAATAGTTATTTAAATTAAAAGTGTTTTTTAACTCTTTTTTGTAAGATATCGTTACATTACATACTAAAGTTCCTCCATCTATAAGTTTCATTTTGTTTGAAAAATGACCTATCCTTCTGTGCGGCATTCTATTTTTACTTTAATAGAGTTAATCTATAGAAAGATTGTAACTAATAGATGGAGCATAAAATGGCTAATGAACTGATAAATATAGAAAAAATATCATTTATCATGAAAGGTTTAGGAGCTAAGAAAATTATAGTTAAACCACTTTCAAACAATGACAACTCTAAGCAACAGATATATTTAGGATCTGATTTTACTGTCATACAAGGTATTCCTATTGGTGAACTGAAGAGTGCTGGTATGTCAAAAAAAGGTGCAATATTTAAGGCTGCATTAAATTTATTTTGGATAAATGCTGACGGCTATAAAGAGCAGGCATATGGGTCTCAAATTATTTTATATCCTAAATATCCAGAAATTCGTCTGTCGGGAATTATAAAAGGTTGTTCGATAGCTCCATCTCATTTAATGCAACCACCAACAAAAGAAGAAAGGATAAATAGATGTGATAAGAGTCGTTATTTAATTTTTGGTATATGTGAAGACATTATTCTTGCTTATATGAGTTCTTGGGAAGATACTCTTTCCATTGAGCTCAGAAAATTAATTGATAAGAATCTAATAAATCCTGTTTTCTCCGTTTTTTATGAATACTATTCTAATATTAAAGATAGCCGTATTGATCTTATAGCTCGTCTTAAAGAAATTTATTCTTATGGTTTTATTAAATCGCAAAGATTAGATAAAAATGGTAATGTAATTGAATATAGAGCAAGAAATGGGGCTGGTTTTACTTTAGAAAGTTTATTTGGAATTATACCAAATGGCAGATCTGGTCCTGATTTTTCTGGTTGGGAATTAAAAGCACATTCAGGAAGAGTCGTAACATTAATGACTCCAGAACCAAATAAAGGAGAATATATAGAAAATCTACATAAATTTATGAGTGATTATGCATCCTCTAAAAAAGAGGATAGAGTTGATTTTGCCAGTATACATAAAATCGGATTGTTAAATGAAAAGACGAAGCTGACTTTATATCTTGAAGGATATGATTTTGATAAGAAAGAAATTATAGATCCTGATGGTGGATTAGTACTTAGGAGTACAAGCGGTAATATTGCTGCTGTTTGGAATTTCGGAAAATTATTAGACCACTGGAAACGGAAACATACTAAAACATGTTTTGTTTCGTATGAAATGAAACATGCTGACTTCCCATACTATAAATTTGGCCCCCAAATTGTATTAGCTACAGGTGCTAATCTTACTAAATTTATAAATGCGCTTGAATCAAGTAAAATATATTATGATCCAGGTGTTAATATAAAATATCAGGGAGGGGTATCTAAAGTTAAGAAAAGAAATCAGTTCAGGATAAAGTGGAAAGATGTATTAAGTATTTATGACAAAACCGAAAACTTAGATTTAAATAAAGGTTAATTAAAATGAACTTCTGTTCAGGAGAGAAAATACGTTCGGCTGACGGTAATATGCCTTACTTTTGTTCGGCAAGATGAGTTCACCGAACGTTTACCGAAGAGAAAATGGCGCTATCAAACAGAATTACTTGACGGATTTTCTTGGTTAGCGCCTATGGGGTTAACCCTGCTAAATAAGATTCCAAAATAGTGCTGCATCTTATATTACTCATAATTCTATGTATAACAATGGGTTAAGCAAGGCTATGTGTAGCAGAATTATGAAACGTTATTTAGGCCTATTTTATTATCCAGAAATTGTTGATCACCACACTTTTTCAGTGCTTAAATTCTGATAAATTAACCGTTTTATCCTTTTTTTATTGCGTTAAATCCGCCTTAATATAAGATATTTAATTTTTAGATATTCGTACTTTTAAATGATTAAGCAGGTCAGGTAAATGTAAAATAAAGGGAGGATAGGATCACTGATAAATAAATTAAACAGGTCAGGCTAAAAAATTGGGATCCAGCCCTGCGTTTTATGATGGGCAGGATTTAATCTTTTATTAAAAATCATTTTTTAACTGATAGTTTTAATCGGTATAAAACTTTAACTATCGTTTTTATCACTTTTAACCCCTGATTTTTGTTAAGTTTAATCATCATCGGATTACGTTTAACGAACGCAAATTATATCCACTTTTTATCTTTACTGATGTTGTTAAATAACCGACGATAAAACGTTTGATACCCATCTGTTCGGATAATATCCTTTTACGTGCGGATTTCTTTTCAACTCGCTATTAATGGTTAATGATCTTCGATTAAATGTCATTAACTGTCCTCTGAAAAGTTGCATTTAGAACCTATCCCAAAAGGAATTGTCATATTGTATAATATTCTAGAACGGATAATTTCTGAAGGTATAGAAAGTATGGCAAACAACAAATGGCGGCTCAGTGATGAACTTTGGGAAAAAATGGCGCCACTTATTCCCGAACATAAAACTCAGCATCCGCTGGGCACACATCGTAAACGGGTTGATAACCGCGCCGCTATGGATGCCATCTTCTTTGTGCTCAGAACGGGCTGCCAATGGAACGCCCTGAATGCAACAGGAATATGCTCGTCAAGTTCGGCTCACCGTTGTTTTCAGGAATGGCGTGACGCCGGCGTTTTTGAACGCTTCTGGCAAAACGGTTTACTGGCCTGCAAGCATCTCGCGATCATCGACTGGTCGTGGTTATCACTGGATGGCTGCATGACCAAATCCCCTTTAGCGGGGACAAAAAAACAGGTCGTAACCCCACAGACCGGGGGAAACAAGGCGTAAAACGCAGCCTCATGACCGATGCTAACGGGCTTCCTCTTTCACTCGTTGTTGCCGCGGCAAACACGCACGATATCAAACTGGTTGCAGATACGCTTGATGCACTTCAGACAGGCAAGCCGGATAAAAAGGTCAGGCTGTGTCTGGATAAGGGATATGATGCTGAATGGCTGAGAGGCTATCTACAGAGTCGGCACTACGAGCCGCACATCCAGTCTCGCAAGGAAGAATCAGATGCCTGTCAGAATACGGACTTTAAAGCTCAAAGATGGGTTGTCGAGAGGACGCATAGCTGGATGAATCGCTTTCGCCGGATACTGATCCGATGGGAAAAGAAGGTCGAAAACTATGAAGCTATGTTACATTTTGCGTGCGGGATTATAGTTTGGAACAAAACCCTATTGGGATAGGCTCTTAATCCGCCCTGATATAAAAGTTTTAACACTTCGATATTCGCGCTTTTAAATGATTATAACAGATCAGGTAAATGTAAAATAAAGGGAGTATAGAATCACTGATAAATGGATTAAACAGGGCAGGGTAAACAAAATGAATCCTGCCCTGCGTTTTATAATGGGCAGGGTTTAACCTGTGATTAAACGTTATTTTTTAACTGATAGGTTTAATCGGTATAAAGTTTTAACCGTTGTTTTTATCACTTTTAACCCCTGCTTTCTTCAATTTAATCATTGTCGGATTACGTTTAACAAACACTAATTATATCCACTTTTTATCTTTGCTGACGCTGTTAAATAACCGGCGATAAAGCGTTTGATATCCATCTGTTCGGATGATATCCTTTTACGTGCTAATTTCTTTTCAACTTGCTATTAACGGTTAATGATTTTCGATTAAATGCCATTAACTCTCCTTTTGAAAATCGGCATTTATTGCATTTAGTCCGCCCTGATATAAAAGCTTTAACACTTCGATATTCGCGCTTTTAAATGATTATAACAGATCAGGTAAATGTAAAATAAAGGGAGGATGGAATCACTGATAAATGGATTAAACAGGGCAGGGTAAACAAAATGAATCCTGCCCTGCGCTTTATTATTGGCAGAATTTAACCTGTTATTAAAAATCATTTTTTTAACTGATAGTGTTAATCAGTATAAAATTTTAACCGTCGTTTCTATCACTTTTAATCCCAGATTTTTGTTAAGTTTAATCATTATCGGATCACGTTTAATGAATGCGAATCATATCCATTTTTTATCTTTACTGACGCTGTTAAATAACCGGAGAGAAAGCGTTTTAATACCCATTTTTTCGGATGATATTCTTTTACGTACAGGTTTATTTTCAACTCGCTATTAACGGTTAATGATTTTCGATTAAATGCGATCAACTGTCCTCTGAAAAGTGGCATTTATTGCGTTTAATCCGCCCTGATATAAAAGTTTTAACACTTCGGTATTCGCGATTTTAAATGATTATCGTAGGTCAGGTAAATGTAAAATAAAGGGAACATTACTAATGGTTTTTGATTAAATGCAATTAAATAGCTTTCCATAATACCGATACACTTGTGCCTTTTGTTTTCTTTTTGAACAATGTTGGTTCTGTAGCCTATCTCACTGATTTTTCGGATCGCTTAGATGAAAAGGCTGTATATCTTGGTACACAAGGGTTGGTTGGAAGTGGAGCATAATTATGAAATCTTATTTAACTGTCCTTGGTACAACAGGTTAAGCGTCTGTGCGGTTAATGACGAGGAAGCGTATTAGATTAAGGATACTATCGGTAAGCTCCAGTCTGCGTTGGCTTACTGTGGGTATGTGCCACGGTAAATCATCAATAAAGCCGGAAGATCTCAGAGGATCTTTCCGGCTTTTTATTATTTATGACAAAAAATTAACCATAAAAATAATCAAAGAAACTCTCGAAATTATTTGAGCCTATTATTGGTTTAATTTCATTGGTAATAATATCTATAAATTCTGAACTAAGCTCATCATCGTCATTATTATCACCAATATCAAAAATATTAAATTTCCCATAAACTATTTCAATTAGTTTAGCTATAGAAAGAAAGAAGTCAGCTAATGAATCAGCTATTTTAAATGGTTCACCAACGCTATAATTGGCATAAATAGGAGTACCTTTAATGTCTGTTATAGCAATAATAGGTTTTCCACCACCAAAATCATCCATAAATACTAGATGATTTTTAGACCATTTAGGGTTATCTGATATACTTGCTGAATCTTTAATCCAACGATATCCATATTGGGCTTGTTCTATTTTTTCAACTTCAAAAAAGGTTATTGGTGTAATTCCTGTTTCTATCTTAATATTAATAGGTTCAAATTTGTTGAAGAAGAAATTGATTTCTTCTGAATATTCAATCGAATTGGGCCATTTGAGTTCAACACTATTATTTCCTTCAAATTTTCCTTGAAGATTAAATTTTTCATGGACATTAGATAATTCTATTAAGGCTCTTTCTAGTTCACTCATATCATATCCTTAAAATCTTTATAGTTAACGACCACATTTTTTTACTATCTGTTTAGAGGTTTCTTCGCGATCAATTAGCCGCCCATTACCAGGAGTATCATAACTACCTCTATGCCCTTGATTACTATATAAATGCTCATCAACACCACTAGGATGATTGGCATTTTGTAGGAATACAATATTCCTAGGATCACCTTTCCAAGCTTGGCCTAGTGTACCATTACCTTTAACACTATTTATATGATGTCCTGTATACCCTCGTTCAGACATAATAGAGGCTAATTTTCTGTTACTTTTTGTATTCAAAATAATTTGGCGTTCAGCATCTGTCCAATTTCGAGAACCACCGCCAGCAGTAACAAGTGTTCTTTCTTGACCCCATGCTCTATTTATAGCTGTTCCTCTTGCTCCCGGTTTAGGAGTCACAGTATCACGAAGCTTATATCTCACTAAATCTTTTGGATTTAACCCCAGCGGATCAACCCATCCGGTCGGATTCTGCACGTAACTGTAAGGATTTACTCCTCCGGCTAACCCCAAAGGGTCTGTGCTGAGGTAACAACAGCCTTCCGGCAAATAATAACGGTGCCGATTGTAGCAAAGCCCTGATTCCTCATCAAACAGTTGCCCCGCAAATCGCAGGCCCGGATCCAGCGGCATGGCTTCCGGCAGCGCCAGGTTCAGCCCGTACAGCGACTGTTTCGGCTGCCGCCACACCCGCTTGCCGGCCGGGTCAAACAGCGCCAGCGGCTCACCGGTCGGCGCACTCACCGCATACTGCGTCTCAATCGCCCCCACCACCAGGTCCACCCGGTTGTCCAGATTGAGGGTAAACTGCTGCGTCTGCTGCGCCATCAGCTCCCAGCCGTCAAACACCAGATGGCGGATTATTTTCAGCCGCCCGTGCTGGTATTCGCGGATTTCCGCCGGCACATCCCC
>NZ_JAJAFX010000092.1:0-8248 GCF_025384845.1 Photorhabdus temperata
ATTTACCTAACTTGCATAATCATCTAAAATCACGAATGCAGAGATATTAAAGTTTTTATATAAAGGGTGGAGTTAACTGAATAAATTAAACTTTTCAGAAGGAGAGTTAATCTCATTTAATCGAAAATTATTAACCATTAATAGAGAATTGAAAAGAAATCAGTACGTAAAATAACATTATCCGAACAGATGGGTATTTAAGTGCTTTCTCGCTGGTTATTTTATGCTTCATCAGGGGGACCTAAGCGATCCAATTCTGCCAAAATCAACGGAATTTGGGCGTTTAAATCCGCGGGTCTTTTATCTTTGCTCCACCAGATAAGGGGTCCCCGGCGTTTATAATCCACTTTACTGACCGCTTCTTTGCCGTTTAATAAGAATTTCACCATAAAGGCCACTGCCAGCGCTTTATCATTGCCACTGCTTAAAAGAGCAAAAGTATAACTGCTGACGTTAGGGATAAAACCACGTCCGATAAGGTTATTGTTTTCGTCCAGACCGTAGACTTTGAGATAAAAAATATTAGTTTTTTCCCCCATGCCTAATTGTGGATAACGGGCAACATAGGCTTTGCCTTTATACCAGGTGTAAAAAATCTGTCGTTCACGATCGATAATTAATGGCGCCTGACGGCGTAAAAAAAACACAGCCCATACGAAAGGAGGAATAATTAGTAAGTAAAGTAACAGGAAACCTATATCAATTTTAAGAATCCGGGAACTACTTGGATAAAAGGTATAGCGATAGTGCAGATATTTTCTCAGAGAGATTTTTTTATCGTTACCAATATAACGGGCGTCTTTCATATAATCAGGCAGATCATTGCGCAAATAAAATTCTTCTCCATACTTCTTCTTTACCAGTGCTACCCAACGATAAATTTCTGCTTCATCATTCTTACGGTCTTCTATAAATCCGTTAATATTTAGGATAAGACTACTAATAATTCCTAATGTAACAGGGATCAGGGTAATACTCCTAGAACGGCGCTGGGTATTTCTAACCCAGCACTCCTTATCATTGAGGCGATCTAGTATTTCTACATGCTTAATAGTTTCTGCATCCTTAATATCCGGTGGTGCTGCCAGAATTTCTTTTTCCCAGTGGGCTAGCCGTTTGGTTGGTAGTGGATGAATGGTAGTAAACCATTTTTTGAGTAAATTTTTTAATCGCTGCTTCATATAAATTCCCCATCAAAACTACCCTTAATTGTATTTTCTACTGTGGGTTTTTCTCCCCATAGATAGCGCAAAGGAGCGATAACATTGTCTGACTGCTGGTAATACCAATATAGTTTGCTGTGATAAGGGTTTATTTCTCTCCCTTCTGTTGTGACTATTTCCAATGTAGCTATATCGCCATTTAGAGTTAACTTAGCCAGTTCTCGTGCAGCTTTGAATGTGGTATCACGAAAAGTGTCTCGTGTATACTGGTGACGGTTAATGGTGATAGGGATAACCTGTGCACCGAGGTAGTATATTTCATTTTCTTTAACGAAAAGTCCGTATATTTCTGAAACTCCCATCTGGAAGGCGGGTAAGGTAAATCGATAGGTTGTTTTTCTATATTCCCTGTGTATCTTTAGTTGTGGCTGAATAAAGAGATTTAAGAACTCCTGGTTTTCGATAACAAAATGATTTTGCGTTTTATTATCCATTTCTCTTGCTATTTCTAATTGTCTAGATATATCAGGTCTTCTCCCTTTCCCCCAAAAAGCATACTTATCTCCTACTCCCCAAAAACAGTTATTCAGCACTTTCTCTAAATCTGACCAAGCACTGCTGGCCTGGACAATGCTGCCACCGATAAGCAAACTGGCCCCGACGACTATTGCAGTGAGTACGCCGCCGGTCAGGAAGGTGCCTGCCGCCGCTCCGATTAGGACTGCTGTTGTTAAGATGGTAGAACCTGTCCCTATTGCTACCAGGCTATAACCTTCTACGTTATTACCCACTCTGAAAGCATTACTGGCATCATAGAAGGAGACCAGCGCCCCTAAATAGCCTGCGACAGTGCCGGCAACACGGGAGAACTGATTGACTACAGCCACATTGATGGCAGGTACTTTTATGTTGCTCATCAGCGCCTTGACTATCGGGGAATTCACTTTACTTGCCAGCGTCGAGCCAATAGAGGTCAAATCGGCACTCATACCAATCACCGCGGTACTAAAGCGCAGTAGGCTCATATAGGACGGTCCGGGCTGTAACGGGTTGTTGCGGGCATATTCTGTCTGCATCGCCACATCCGCCAGGGTGAGAGCATTCAGAAACAGGCTGACGCCGGTCAGTGAGGAGTCAAACAGTAAGCCAATGGACGGTTTACCGGCCCCGTCTAAGGTAAAAAGCTGAACCGGCGAGTCTGCAAGGGTCTTAACTTCCGGCAGGGTTATCACTGGTTTGTTGCCGAGTGATCCCAGACGTTTGCTCCAGTTAATTATTCGCTCCCCAATAGCCTGTGTCCGCATTGCCGGGTCAGGAAGGTGACGATGGGCTTTTGATTCCAGCCGTTTAAGCATTTCCTGATAGCTCTGTTCACTGAGCGCCACTCTGCCATCCGGTTCAATTACCACGCCCAGTGTGGAGAGCAGGGCGGGAACAAAGTGTTGGGTTATCCGGTCAATGGCTTTCTGGGGAAGTTGCCGGACGTAATTTGCCCCCTGATGAATCGCCTGACCGGGATCAGCACAGACGGTTGCCAAAAATGTCCCCATGCCCAGCAGAATATTATCGACGCCGCGAATAAACTGGCTTGCAAGCATCGGTGATTTGACTTTGTCGTTATTCAGTACGGTGATAATACTGCCGGTAATGGTGCGCCAGAAGTTGCCATCCCCGTTGCTGTCCGACTCTTTGGCGGCAAGTTTTGCCAAAACCTGTTGGCCGGGCAGGGAAGATTGCAGATTGCCGAGCAGACCGGAGAGGATTTCACTGAAAAACTGGAATTCCAGCGCGTCTTCTTCTTCCCGCGTCTCTTTTTTGCTTCTCACCCTTTACTCATTCCTATTTTCTGCTTCCCGTATCAGATGCCATACCGTTGTCCGCGGCTCTGCGCCCTGAATATCAAAGGCAGTCGAGCCCTGAACAAAGAAATATTGTTTGTCAGGCTGGCTATCGGTGCGCCAGAATCCGCTGACAAGCATTGGTTCGCCGCTTCTCACCGGGGTAACATGCAAAGGGCCACGGTCATAGCGGGCATACCAAGCCAAGGTGGAAGTTGAATTAAAATGACCCGCCCCATAAAAATGCAGTGAATGACCTTCACGGGGGATCACTCGTATCGGACGTATCAACTGGTTAATAGCAAAATAACTCTCCGGAACACTGCCCGGCAGCGGGGTCAGATCTGGGTATTTACCCACTCGTATCATCAGACCATTGGAGTAAGGACTAATGACCACATCCGGGTAACGAGCCAGTGTTTTACGTATCCAATGTTCCCCACCCAGACGTCCTACAAAGCGTTTAGACAGCAGGGTGATCCAGTTCATCCCTCGGATGGAATGACCATACTGTAATTTGGCTGTATGCACTGCCGAGTTCACTTGCAAGGCGGGGTAGCGTTGCGCTAACTGGTACTCCAGAGAAAAGTAGTCATAGTAGTCTTTGGGTAAGACCAGACAATAGCCACAGTCTCCACTGTCCGGTTCGAGTTGTTCACACAGAAAATCCAGCCAGGTCATAAAGCGAACCATTCCTTCTTGCTCTTTCAGATAATTCCAAGGAAGTGTCAGGCTTAGGTAAGAACTGCCGTTATCACCGCTTATTTCTCGGGAATCCAGGTAACACATCAGATAATTAGGTGCCTCATCTTCATTTTTGGCATCACTGACCACCCAACTAGAAAACTGGTTTTTTTTCTGATTAAGAATACCTTCTTCCACTTTGGCAATATTTTCCGGTGAATATTTTTTTAACCCTTTCAGCTCATGACGGTGAAAACGCAGGTGGGTACCAAATTCTTCGCGAAAGCGCCGGTAGCAGGCCAGAATGCGCTGTTTTTTCTCCAGCGTGTAGCCCTGTTTAAAAAACAGGGTAATTGAAAGACCCAGGCGGGAAACGGTCAGTCCATCGCCATTGATAAAAAGAAAAGAGGTCAGTTGTGATCTCAGTTGGGCAAAGTAATCTACAGTTTCCATCATTTTCTCCGTGAATTATCGGTGATTTGACTTTGTCGTTATTCAGTACGGTGATAACACTGCCGGTAATGGTGCGCCAGAAGTTGCCATCCCCGTTGCTGTCCGACTCTTTGGCGGCAAGTTTTGCCAAAACCTGTTGGCCGAGCAGGGAAGATTGCAGGTTGCCGAGTAGACCGGAGAGGATTTCACTGAAAAACTGGAACTCCAGCGCATCCTCTTCTTCCCGCGTCTCTTTTTTGCTTCTCACCCTTTACTCATTCCTATTTTCTGCTTCTCGTATCAGATGCCATACCGTTGTCCGCGGCTCTGCGCCCTGAATATCAAAGGCAGTCGAGCCCTGAACAAAGAAATATTGTTTGTCAGGCTGGCTATCGGTGCGCCAGAATCCGCTGACAAGCATTGGTTCGCCGGTTCTCACCGGAGTTACATGCAAAGGGCCACGGTCATAGCGGGCATACCAAGCCAAGGTAGAAGTTGAATTAAAATGACCCTCCCCATAAAAATGCAGAGAATGACCTTCACGGGGGATCACTCGTATCGGACGTATCAACTGGTTAATAGCAAAATAACTCTCCGGAACACTGCCCGGCAGCGGGGTCAGATCTGGGTATTTACCCACTCGTATCATCAGACCATTGGAGTAAGGACTAATGACCACATCCGGGTAACGAGCCAGTGTTTTACGTATCCAGTGTTCCCCACCCAGACGTCCTACAAAGCGTTTAGACAGCAGGGTGATCCAGTTCATCCCTCGGATGGAATGACCATACTGTAATTTGGCTGTATGCACTGCGGAGTTCACTTGCAAGGCGGGGTAGCGTTGCGCTAACTGGTACTCCAGGGGAAAGTAGTCATAGTAATCTTTGGGCAGGACCAGACAGTAGCCACAGTCTCCACTGTCGGGTTCGAGCTGTTCACACAGAAAGTCCAGCCAGGCCATAAAACGAACCATGCCGTCTGGTTCTTTCAGATAATCCCAGGGCAGCACCAGACTCAGGTAGGAGCTACTATCGTCACCATCATCCTCATCGGAATCCAGGTAACGCATCAGATAATTAGGTGCTTCATCTTCATTTTTAGCATTACTAACGACCCAGCCACAGAGCTGGTTTTTTTTCCTGGCGAGAATGCCTTCCTCTATCTTAATAATATTTTCCGGTGAATATTTGCTTAACCCTTTCAGTGAATGGCTATGAAAACGCAGCTGAGTGCCAAATTCTTCACGAAAGCGGCGATAGCAGGCCAGAATGCGTTGCTTTTTCTCTTGAGTGTAGCCCTGTTTAAAAAACAGGGTAATCGAGAGCCCCAGGCGGGAAACGGTCAGTCCATCGCCATTGATAAAAAGAAAAGAGGTCAGTTGTGATCTCAGTTGGGCAAAGTAATCTACAGTTTCCATCATTTTCTCCGTTAATTATGAGGCAGTGGCGAATGTCACACTCGCCAATATGGCCAGGACGGCAGCTAACGCGGCGGCGCTCACCGAGGCGGCAGCGGCTAAAATTTCCACCAGTGCAATCAGTGCAGCAGCAACGGCAAGGGTGACAAGAATAACAACGGCAACGCCGGCAACAATCACAACCACTTCCAGTATTCCTTCACCTACCTCTTTTAATATTTGCATCCAGCTCATGTTTTTTAGCTCTTCCAGAGTGATATCTGAGCCCTGTTGCACAGTCTGCCACTGAGCTTTTATCTCATTCTCCGTCCAGGTCACGATTTTCCCTGTTTGTTCACTGACCCAGGAAAACGCGTAGCTGACCTGATGGCTTATCGGGTCAATAATTTCTTCACACACCCATTTGCCGGCTTGATTGAACCAGGCACCAAACTGGGCAAGGATCTCCCGGGTACTGTCGCGGACATAATTCAACCCATTTTCAGCCAGCCCGGCCACCTCCTGCCCGAGGACAACCCAGTCTTCATAGCTGGGTAAAAACGACCAGCGGGAAGTGCTGAGAAGCGGTGGATTTTTTGTCAGGGGTTGTGGAATAGTGCCCGGCACGCCCTCTTCGGGAGGAATGGGTAAAGCTTTCTCATCAGGAGGCGAACCGGGCGGCTGTGGGGCCAGTGGTATGGGATTTTTATAGTGCTGGGAACCGGGTTGATAATGTTTTCGCCATGCTTCATCGTACTGTTTTTGCTCCTCGGTGCGATTATCGCTGATACGCATTACACCAAAGCGGTCTTCGGTCGCAATCTGGATATAATCTATTTCTTGATCTTCGGCAAGTTTATCCCCCGGAAATTTCACTTCAATCAACATTTTCAGATTATCGGGGTGCACAGAACCATCAAAGTAAGTGGCATTTCTACCCGGCCAGCGGAGAGCTTCCTCTTTAACCAGAATAATATCGGGCCGCCGAATACGCTTAACACCAAATTTCTTCGTATCGTCGGCAGAAGGCCGGGCAAATGGATTGCTGGATTGGGGTAAATTACCGCTATAACGCTGTTTAGAGGCCAGACTGGTCACCAGCATGGGCAAAGGAACATCTTTAGGCCCTCGGATAGCAAACACCACTTCCGCTTTATAAGGCCACAAAAAGTCATGTTTAAGTTCCTCAACCTTAATCAATCCACTCATAATGACTTGATTAAGAAAGCGAATAGCCCCCAGTTTGGTGATAATCATTGCCGGCAGGCGCAGGGCGTATTCGGCTTTTCTCGCCAGATAACAGGGATCTTCATCGGCGGGAAAGATGCCTATTTCCATCGTACAGTTAATTGAGGTCACTGCCGGGCACATCTTGCCGCTGTTGGATATTGTCATACTTATTTCTCCGTAAATTCCATAACATGCTCTACCGGTGTGTTATCACTGGCCTGATATAAGGTTTGCTTCGGTTTCGGTGGGGCTTCCGGTGAATTCAGTTGCAGATTTTCTTCAACCTCACTCTGTACGGTCACGGTTCTGCCTAGCGCGTCGGTTTTACCGGAGAGGACCTGCCCGTCGGCGGTGGTGATGGTATAAAGGGTATTCACCAGCGGCTTACCGCTTTGCTCACTTCGCAGGGTATAGCGTGCTGAATAGTCAAACAGCGCATCGGCGGATTTCTTGCCGGTGATATGGTCAGACATTGTGATACTGACACCTTCGATACGGATATTTCCCATTGGGTCAATGACTATCTGCCCGCCCGCGTTCCCAATAGTGATTTGCCCGCTTTCCGAGTGCACAGTGATATGTTTACCCACGGCAATTTGCTGGTTATCGGTGACGTTAAATTGATGGCTTTTACCAATTGAAATGGCTTGCTGACCTTTAATGGTCACCGTTTGATTTTGACTGACTTCAAGCGTCTGGAAGCCCTGCACAGCCTCATCATCATCGTTTTTAATAATGGTGGTGCGGTTATGTTTGACTTCTGTTTTCTGGTCATGGTTTATCTGTGTGGTTTTATCCCTGAGAACCTGCGTCTTCATATCCCGTTGAGCATGAATAAATACTTCCTCGCTGCCGTTTTCATCCTCAAAACGCAATTCGTTAAAGCCATGACCTTTATGGGTCTTGGTTCTGAACGTGGTGCGGGTCTTTTCCTCAGGCAAATTCAGCGGCGGACGGTTAAGTGCATTATAGGTACATCCGGTAATAATGGGGCGGTCAATATCGCCGTTGAGATAGGCGATAATCACTTCCTGGCCGACTCGCGGTGTGGCCAGAAAGCCAAATCCGTTGCCATTCCAGCCTTGTGCTACCCGTACCCAGCAGGAGGCCTGGTCGTCAGGCGCGTCGTAACGGTTCCAGTGGAAGTGAACGCGAACCGCCCCCTCTTTATTCACATAAATTTCTTCCGTGCCCGGCCCGACAACCGTGGCGACTTCATCGCCGTCGGCCAGGGGTTTATAGCGGTAGGGCGGACGCCAATCGTTGCGGCCGGGAATAAACCGGGTCTGTGAGTTGAGGGTCGTGCCGGCTCCGCCATCACCCAAAACGGCGGGCACATGCCCTTTATGTTGGGAAGAGACGACTTGCCAGCGGTCGTTCATGGCGTCAATCGGGTGGTGGGTTAATGTGAAGATCCTGCCCGGCATTAATCGAATACAGTTACTGTCCGCTTGCCCTGATTTGCTGCCGGCACGTAAAGCTTCCAGCCGGTACTGGGTAAATGG
>NZ_JAJAFX010000093.1:0-8216 GCF_025384845.1 Photorhabdus temperata
CAGGTTAGGTAAATGTAAAATAAATGGAGCATGGAATCGCTAATAAATAAATTAAATATGGTAAGACAAACAAAGTTAAATCCCACCCTGAGTTTTATGATGGGCAGGATTTAATCTGTTATTATAAGTCATTTTTTAACTAACGGTTTTAATCAGTATAGCCTTTTAACCTTTTTTACCCCTTTTAACACCAGCTTTTTGTTAAGTTTAATCATCATCAGATATCGTGTTTTACGTTTAATAAATCCTAATCATATCCACTTTATTTTTACCAAAACTGTTAAATAACCAGCGAGAAAACACTTAAATGCCTATCTGTTTAGGGATTGATTAAATGTTATTAATTCTCCTGCTAAAAAGTTGCATTTACTGAGTTAAATCCGTCCTTAATATAAAAGCTTTAATACCGCTGCATTCACCATGCTTTTCGCGGGAAGCCCTTTCCTTTCAGGCATAGGTATCTACACATCTTCGAATTACCTAATATGCCCGCCGCTAATCGAGTCAATTCTTCAGGTGGATATTCCGATAGCAATATAAGTGTGTTTAAGAGGACAGATAATTCCGCAAGAAGAGCCGGAGCACTCTCTCATTTTCCTCGTTTTTGCTGTCTGCCTGAGAGTCTGCAAATCCATTGTCGGGCTCGGGTATTTTCTTCTCCCTCTGCACGTTGTCATCGCCAGACCAGAACACAGGCCACGCTCGCTATCAGTAACCGGCGTAACACCGCAGGTGCACTGCGTTGCAACCACGATTCAATGTCATGACCTGCCCCTTTTATCAACTTAAAAAAGGACTCAATTTCTTCACTGGGTAATTAACAAAGAATTGATATTGTTTACCCAGTGAGGGAATAATGAATACTGCTTCTTCTGTTATTTAGCTGGTCAGTCTAAGTACGGTAATTACAGAAATCATCTATTATGAAGAAATAAATAAAGTGTTAATAATAGTTAATAATATCTGCGCAGCTTACGTTAAGACAGTCACCGAATTCAAATAGAAACACTCAGAAGCATATATCGTCAGCCCAAATATACCTGATTAATATCTTGACACTTTTGAGGTTTTAGATTCCCCCCGAATTAAGCAAAAATTTCCGGCGATTTTTATTCATTCCACACGATGGATAGCGATTAATTAGCCATTTTATGTGATATTCATCACATTCTTGTCATGTTTATATGATAAATATCGTGATCTTGTGGTCATAACATTCAGAGGGCGAAATTCCCTGTTATTTATTTCCACACTACTCAGCTGGAAACGGTTTATTGTTCTCTCAAACGCCACGTATTAAGTGATGAGTGTTCCCCGCTTTCATTTTTTTACTGCGGAACAGGCTGGAACTGTTTTTGTATTCAGAGCTATAAAGTTGAAATACCGGCTCGATAATATGAAGAAGCGCGGCACGACGCTATTTAAAAGAGCTGAACGTGATTATGCGTTTAATGGCTGCTTGTGTTATCCCCGTTTCAGAATTAGGGTTCAATTATGTAAGGTTTCAAATATGGATGGATTAGTTTTCACCTGCCAAATTGGCGCACTGCCCCAAACAACCTTTCAGGTATCGCAATTTACCTTGCAGGAAGAGCTGTCACAGCTTTATAGCCTGACGTTAAAGGGGGTTAGCTCACGTGATGATATTCCCTTGAATGACCAACTGGGGAGCAGTGCATCATTGACCATTACCCGTAATGGCGTTACCGAACGCACCATTAATGGTTTAATCGCCGGCGCTGAACAGGGTAATACTGATGGCCGTCGTACTTTTTATACCTTCACCATTCGCCCCCCCATGTGGCTAATGACGCTGAATCAGAATAGCCGTATCTTCCATCGACAATCTGTACCGGAAATCCTGGCGCAATTGCTTAAAGATCATCGTATTTTATTTGTCCGTGATACGCTCTATAAACGCCATGCTGAACGGGAATACACCACGCAAAAACGTGAATCAGACTATGACTTCTGGTGCCGGATGGCGGCGGAAGAGGGCATTGCTTTCTGGTTTGATGAAGAAAAGATGTTGTTCTGTGATTGCCGCCTGGGCATGCGGGCGGATATCGATCTTACTTACAATACGCATCCTGAAACGGACGATACCGATACCACGGCATACCAGTGGAGCTATGGCGAATACCTGTGCCCGAATGGCACTGTCCAGAAAGACTATAACTTTCTTAACCCCAAATATTCGCTCGAACACCGGAAGACAGCCGACAATCGTGGGTACGGTTCGGTGTTTGAAAGCTACGGGCGTTTTCAGTGGGATGCGGAAGGAAAACCTTTTACCCAACTGCGGTTAGAGCAGTTACAAAACTACAGCAAAGTTGGCACAGCCCAAACCAACTGTATCCGGCTTCGTCCGGGCAAAATTTTTACGCTGCAATCCCATCCAATAGAAGCGATGAATGACCGCTGGCAGGTGCTGTCTGTCACTCATTATGGGCGGCAGCCTATCGCCTCAAACGACGGTGGCGAAGGAACAACACTGACAAACGATGTCACCTTTATTCCAGGACACCAGGATTGGCGGCCACCTTACCGCTACAAACCACTGGCGGACGGTGATGAAGTCGCTACGGTAGTCGGGGCGGGCAGCGAAGAGATTTATGTGAACGAACACGGCGAGATACGTATCCACTTCCATTGGAACCGTTACGATGAAGCGGACGACCTCGCTTCCTGCTGGGTACGGGTCTCACAGGGCTGGAACGGCAACGGTTTCGGTTTTATGGCGATACCCCGCGTCGGGCAGGAGGTAATAGTCAGCTATCTGAATGGCGATATTGACCGCCCGATTGTGACGGGCTGTACTTACAACGGCCTCAACCGTCCGCCACTTGATTTACCGATGGAGAAGACCCGTACCACCTTTAAAACCCGAACTCACCGGGGCCAGGGATTTAATGAACTGCGCTTTGAGGATGCCAAAGGCAGCGAGGAAGTGTTTATTCATGCTCAGCGGAATATGAATACCCAGATTCTCTGGGATAAAACCACGCAGATAGGCAATGACCAGAAAACAGACGTTGAGCATAACCGCACTGCGATAATTAAAAACGATGATGACGAAGCCGTGCAGGGTTTCCAGACGCTTGAAGTCGGTCAAAATCAAACGGTGACCATTAAAGGTCAGCAAGCTATTTCCATTGGTAAAAGTCACCAATTGAACGTCGCCGATAACCAGCAAATTACCGTGGGTAAACATATCTCGCTGCACTCTGACAGCGGGCAAATCACCATTGGGAACGCCGGCGGACAGATAGTCATTGATCCCATGGGGAATATCCGTATTGAGGGCGTCAGCATCACTATGACCGACCACATCACCGGCAAGAAATCCGCCGGTGCGCTGTTTGACTACTCCGCCCGCTATACCCTGCGAAGTGAGCAAAGCGATAAACCGCTGGTGAATACCCGCTATACCATCACCACTGGCGATGGTCAGGTCATCCCGGGTAAAACTGACGCGCTGGGCAGAACGATGGCCGTGCAGAGTGCGGCAGAGGAAAATCTGCAACTGAATTCACCGCAAGCAACACCCAAGCCGAAGAAAACCGTATACGAGGTCAGTGATAACGCGCCCGTAGAGTATGTTATGGAATTTATGGAGGAGTAAGTATGGCAATATCCAACAGCGGCAAGATGTGCCCTGCCGTCACATCAATCACCTGCACGATGGAAATCGGCGTCTTTCCCGCCGATGAAGATCCCTGTTATCTGGCGAAAAAAGCCGAATATGCCCTGCGTCTGCCGGCGATGATTATCACCAAACTGGGGGCTATTCGCTTTCTTAATCAAGTCATTATGAGTGGATTGATTAAGGTTGAGGAGCTTAAACATGACTTTCTATGGCCTTATAAAGCGGAAGTGGTGTTTGCTATCCGAGGAGAGCAAGATGTTCCCTTACCCATGCTGGCAACCAGTCAAAACTCTAAGCAACGTTATGGTAATAATTTACCGCAATCCAGTAATCCGTTTGCCCGGCCTTCTGCCAATGATATGGAGAAATTTGGTGTTAAACGTATTCGCCGCCCCGATATTATTCTGGTTAAAGATGAGGCTCTCCGCTGGCCGGGCAGAAATGCCAACTACTTTGATGGTTCTGTGCACCCTGATAATCTGAAAATGTTGATTGAGGTGAAATTTCCGGGGGATGATCTCTCTGACGATCAAGAAAAAGATTATATCCGGATTGCGACAGAAAAACGCTTTGGGGTAATGCGTGTCATAGATAATCGCACAGAGGAGCAAAAGCAGTACGATGAAGCGTGGCGAAAACATTATCAACCCGGTTCCCAACACTATAAAAATCCCATACCACTGGCCCCGCTGCCACCCGGTTCTCCTGATGATGAAGCTTTACCCATCCCGCCCGAAGAGGGTGTGCCGGGGACTATTCCTCAGCCGCTGACAAAAAAACTCCCGCTGATCAGCACTTCTCCCTGGTCTTTTTTACCCAGCTATGAAGACTGGGTTGTCCTCGGGCAGGAGGTGGCTGGTCTGGCCGAAAATGGGTTGAATTATGTCCGCGACAGTACCCGGGAGCTTCTTGCCCAATTTGGTATCTGGTTCAATCAAGCCGGCAAGTGGGTGTGTGAAGAGATTATTGACCCGATAAGCCATCAGGTCAGCTATGCTTTTTCCTGGGTTAATGAACAAACGGGAAAAATCGTGACCTGGACGGAGAGTGAGATAAAAGCCCGGTGGCAAACTGTGCAACAGGGCTCAGATATCACCCTGGAAGAGCTGAAAAACATTAGCTGGATGCAAATATTGAAAGAAGTGGGGGAAGGCATGCTGGAAGTGGTGGTGATTGTTGCCGAAGTTGCCGTTGTTATTCTCGTCACCCTTGCCGTCGCTGCCGCGCTGATTGCACTGGTGGAAATTTTAGCTGCCGCAGCAGCAGTCAGTGCCGCAGCGTTAGCTGCTGTCCTGGCAATATTGGCGAGTGTGACATTCGCCACCGCCTCATAATGAAAGGAGAGAAATATGGAGACTTTGGATTATTTTTCCCAGTTGAAATCACAACTGGCCGCGTTTACCTTCCTCAATGGCGATGGGCTGACCGTTTCTCGTCTTGGGATTTCTATCACCCTGTTTTTTAAACAAGGCTACACCCAGGAGAAAAAACAACGCATTCTGGCCTGCTATCGCCGTTTTCGCGAAGAATTTGGTACCTACCTGCGTTTTCATCGTCATTCACTGAAGGGATTAAAAAAATATTCCCCAGAAAATATTGCCAAAGTGGAAGAAGGCATTCTTAATCGGAAAAAAAACCAGCCCTCTAGTTGGGTAGTCAGTGATGCAAAAAATCTCTATGAAGCCCCTCGCTATCTGATGCGTTACCTGGATTCCGATGAAGCTGATGGTGACGATGGTAGCTCTTACTTAAGCCTGACACTTCCTTGGGATTATCTAAAAGGACAAGACGGCATGGCTCGTTTTATGGCCTGGCTGGATTTTCTGTGCGAACAACTCGAACCGGATAGTGGGGACTGTGGCTACAGCCTGGTCATCCCCAGAGATTACCATGACTACTTTCCCTTAGAGTACCAGCTAGCGCAACGTTATCCCTCCCTGCAAGTCAATTCTGCGGTTCATACCGCGGTATTACAGTATGGACATTCCATCCGGGGCATTAATTGGATCACCCTACTGTCTAAACGCTTTGTAGGGCGACTGGGTGGGGAATACTGGATACGCACAATGCTGGCACGCTACACGGATGTGGTGATTAGTACCTACCGGGATGGTCTGATTATCCGGGCCGGTCAATACCCAGATCTGACACCGCTGCCGGGCAGTGTCCCGGAGAGTTATTTTGCCATTAACCAACTGATACGTCCGATACGGGTGATCCCCCGTGAAGGCCATTCCCTTCACTTTTATGGTGCGGGTCATTTTGATGATATTTCCACACTGGCCTGGTATGCTCGCTATGACCGTGGGCCTCTGCACGTGACCCCGTTGAAGGGAAGCCATCCGGCTCTTGTCAGCGGATTCTGGCGAACCGACAGCATCCCTGACAAACAGTATTTCTTTGCTCAGGGCGCGATGGCTTTTGATATTCAGGGCGCGGAGTCGGGCACAACGCTCTGGCACCTGATACGGGAAGGGAAAAATATGTGGGAATAACAAATTATCCACTGCCTCATAATGAAATAATGAACGGAGAGAATATGGAAACTTCGGATTATTTTTCCCGGCTAAAATCACAACTGGCCGATTTTACCTTTACCAATAGTGATGGGCTGACTGTTTCCCGTCTGGGTATCTCAATTACCCTGTTTTTTAAACAGGGTTACACGCAGGAGAAAAAGCAACGCATTTTGGACTGCTATCGCCGCTTTCGGGAAGAGTTCGGTGCTTATCTGCGTTTTCACACTCATGAGTTGAAAGGATTAAAAAAATATTCACCGGAAAATATTGCCAAAGTGGAAGAAGGCATTCTTAATCAGAAAAAAAACCAGCCCTCTAGTTGGGATGTTAGTGACGCTAAAAATCTCTATGAAGCCCCTCGCTATCTGATGCATTATCTGGATTCCGATGAAGCTGATGGTGATGATAGTAGCTCCTACCTGAGTCTGGTACTGCCCTGGGATTATTTGAAAGAAGAAGACGGCATGACCAAATTTATGGCATGGCTGGATTTTCTGTGTGAACAGCTTGAACCGGACAGTGGGGATTGTGGTTACTGTTTGGTCCTACCCAGAGATTACCATGATTATTTTCCCTTAGAGTATCAGTTAGCCCAACGTTATCCTGCCTTACAAGTGAACTCTGCGGTGCATACAGCCAAATTACAGTATGGACATTCCATCCGGGGCATTAATTGGATCACCCTACTGTCTAAACGCTTTGTAGGGCGACTGGGTGGGGAATACTGGATACGCACAATGCTGGCACGCTACACGGATGTGGTGATTAGTACCTACCGGGATGGTCTGATTATCCGGGCCGGTCAATACCCAGATCTGACACCACTGCCGGGCAGCGTGCCGGAGAGTTATTTTGCCATTAACCAGCTGATACGTCCGATACGAGTAATCCCCCGTGAAGGCCATTCCCTTCACTTTTATGGTGCGGGTCATTTTGATGATATTTCCACACTGGCCTGGTATGCCCGCTATGACCGTGGACCTCTGCACGTGACCCCGTTGAAGGGAAGCCATCCGGCTCTTGTCAGCGGATTCTGGCGAACCGACAGCATCCCTGACAAACAGTATTTCTTTGCGCAGGGCGCGATGGCTTTTGATATTCAGGGCGCGGAACCGGGCACAACAATCTGGCATTTAATACGAGAAGCGGAAAATATAACGGAGTAAATAATGCGAAGTGTAGTAGAAAGAAAAAAAATTATCCTTAAAGGTGATACCACAACAACCGGAGGAAATGTTCTCAATGGTTCCGGTTTGGTAAACCAACAACTGGAGGTTGCCCGTAAAGGTGACCGGGTATTTTGTCCTGCCTGTAAACAAACCGGCGCTATTGCGGAAGGCTCTAACTTATTCAATATCCAGGGAATACCTGTCGCATTGGAGGGACACCTTGTGAAGTGTAGTTGCCAGACCGGAGCTTGTCGATTAAAGGTACGGTCATAAATATCAAACTCCAGGGCCCTTAATTGAAATACCCACAAAACCAAAGCAGGTTTTAAACTGTTATTAACATTCATTTTTTTAACTGATAATGTTAATCGGTATAAAGTTTTAACCGTTTTTTTACCCCTTTTAACGCCTGCTTTTTATTAAGTTTAATCATCATCGGCTTATCATGTTTTACGTTTAACGAATACTCGTCATATCCACTTTTTATCTTTACTGACGCTGTTTTACCCGCAGTTTTAATAAATCATCCCCCTTTATTTTTTCTTCATAAATCAGCAAATAAATAATCTGATAATATAAAAACACCTCTTTCTGTTTTCCCGATAATCACCGCCTGTTTCAGAACTTAAATCCTGCCAGATTAACCGTTTTATCCCTTTTTTATTGCATGATTTTTAGGATTTTATTCATAAAATAACCGGCAAAAAAGCACTTAAATACCCGTCTATTCGGATAATATTATTTTACGTGTGGATTTCTTTTCAACTCTCTTTTAATAGTTAATAATTTTCGATTAAATGTCATTAAATCCCCTGCTAAGAAATTGTATTTATTCAGTTAAATCTACCCTTGATATAAAAGCAAAAAACCTTAATACTT
>NZ_JAJAFX010000094.1:0-7753 GCF_025384845.1 Photorhabdus temperata
GAATCCCTCACCCAAAAAGACCGAAATTACCACAACCCCAATTATGCCTTGCAGCATAACGCAACAGATTTTGCAGCAGAAAACAGCACGCCATTTCACATTTTCGAAAGTTACGGGCGTTTTCAAAAAGACAAAGAGGGCATTCCATTTACCCAGTACCGGCTGGAAGCTTTACGTGCCGACAGCAAATCAGGGCAAGCGGACAGTAACTGTATTCGATTAATGCCGGGCAGGATCTTCACATTAACCCACCACCCGATTGACGCCATGAACGACCGCTGGCAAGTCGTCTCTTCCCAACATAAAGGGCATGTGCCCGCCGTTTTGGGTGATGGCGGAGCCGGCACGACCCTCCACTCACAGACCCGGTTTATTCCCGGCCGCAACGACTGGCGTCCGCCCTACCGCTATAAACCCCTGGCTGACGGCGATGAAGTCGCCACGGTTGTCGGGCCGGGCACGGAAGAAATTTATGTGAATAAAGAGGGGGCGGTTCGCGTTCACTTCCACTGGAACCGTTACGACGCGCCTGACGACCAGGCTTCCTGCTGGGTACGGGTAGCACAAGGCTGGAATGGCAACGGATTTGGCTTTCTGGCCACACCGCGAGTCGGCCAGGAAGTGATTATCGCCTATCTCAACGGCGATATTGACCGCCCCATTATTACCGGATGTACCTATAACGCGCTTAACCGTCCGCCGCTGAATTTACCGGCGGAAAAGACCCGCACCACCTTCAGAACCAAAACCCATAAAGGTAATGGCTTTAACGAATTGCGTTTTGAGGATGAAAAAGAGCGGGAAGAGATCTATATCCATGCTCAACGTGACCAGCTGATCCAAATTAACCACGATAAAACCCAAAAAATAGATCACGACGAAAGCCACACGGTCATGAACGACCGTCGGCATAAAATCGGCAATGACGAATTTATCCGTATCATGAATGAACAACATATTCAGGTGGATAAAAATCAGTTCGAAACCATTGAGAAAGACAAAATCACGCGGATTAACAATAGCTGGAAAGAAGAGATCTACGCTTCCCATTTCCAACAAATTGGTGAAAATAAACAGAGTGATATCAAAGGCCATTACCAATTAAATGTCGTTAAAGGCATTCACTCACACACCAAAATACATACCCTGCAAGCCAGCGATACATTGATCCTCAAAGGTAAAGCCGGCAGCATCACCCTGGATGCTCAGGGCATCACATTAAACGGCAACATCTTTCTAAAAGGCCCGGTGGTAGTGCAAGGCGGCAGTGCAGGTACCGTACCCACATTGACCGGTGCGGCCAATGAAGGCCAGCCCATTGCTCAGGATTGCAAAGGAAAAGCCGATGCACAGAAGGAAACCTCAGAGTGAAAATGCCGTCTTCGCTTGATTTATATGATTACTGGGTGGCCAATTACACCTACCAGGCGATGGGTAATGAACACCATCCTGCCGGACAATACTCAGCTAAGGCGTTAATCTATGCCCCGACTCAACATAAGGCATTAACCCATTTGTGGGATTACGTTATTGGCCCGGGAATAACAAACGGTCAAGACCAAGCGATCATCTCCTTACAAACCTATCTGGAGGAAAGCCCCCAGCCTGAATTACGGTTGATACGGCATATTCCACAGATAAGTGATAAACAACCCGTTATAGTTGTCCAACAGGAAAATTTAGATCTCCCTATTCCCGCCGTGCGGGGTGATCTGATATTGACACAAACCACTGACAGGCCAGTTTGTGAAGATAACGAGCATCTCTACGCAGTGATTGATGCGGCGGTCTATCAACAGACCGGGCGATTTATCATTCCTGATCTGTTCGCCTCCTCTTTACGCTGGCAAGGGTTATTTAAAGGTGAAACCCAGGTTTCACTGGAAGACAGCGCGCCTTATCTGGTTGAACTGAGTAAAGACAGCGACAATCCGCCAGAACTACAGCGATACATGATGAATACCGATAATCGGGCGAAACTGAGCCTGTTTATTCAGAGCGGGCAGCCTTTTGAAATAGTGTTAAATCATCTGCGCAAATTTGCCTATCTGAAAAACGAACTGACTCAGACGTGGTCGTTTTTTCGTTTTTATCACCCCAACACACTGACGACACTGCTTAATACCCTATCTGACGGGCCATTAGCCCATTTTATGCAGGGTATTAATACCGTGTGGTTCTATGGTGATGAACCGGATACCCATCACATGATCACCCTCACTGAAAACATCCGACAGGCAAAACCCGCGCCTGTTACTCTCAATCGCCGCTTATGTGAACTTTTTGATCAACAGGCGCAGCAACGCCACATACTTAAAGCCATTGACTTTATTAATGAAAATCTGGCTGAACGCTGTCAGGTGAATAAAAACACCCTGCCTGCTTTTGTTTTACAGCAGACTAATCTGGCCTATTTACAGGGCCTGACGCAACAGCGGGCCATACTCTATTACGTTGCCGCCAAGTGTTTAATGCCAAATGATGAAGTTCACTGGCAACAGCTTTGGGAATCAACCGGCTCGCAAACAGAAATACAGGCAATACGGGCACATTCACTTTTTGAACAGTGCGACACACTGACAACCAAGGAAATGTTATGACAACTGACATTCAGGACCGCTTCGACAAATTGATAGAAAAAGCTTACGAGCTGTTCCCGCAAAATCTTGAAGTCGATAATTATGTTCAGCCCTGTGACTGCGACATTAAACCGATTTACCCGGTTCGTTATGCTTATGTGAATTTTTTCGGCAAAGAGCTGGAAAAACCAGCGGCACCCCCCGATATCCACACCCTGATGTTCTCCACATCAATCGAGAAGACCCAAGGCTACGCCGCCCGCCTCCTGCGGCCCGGCTGGATATATATCAAAGAAGAAGCCCCGCTTACCGCTCGCGGCAGCAAAGCCCGGGGCCTCCTGCATATCTTTAAATACTGCGTGTCGGAGCAAGAGGTTAACGGCAAAAAACAGCGGGTTGAGAAATTTAAAAAATACAGGTTCCTCAACCGTAAAGACGCCAGTGAAGGGCTGATCCCTGAGCCGGGCATTCGGGGCGAAGGTCACCCATTCCTGTTTGTCGCCAAAGATGTCATCAATATCAGTATCGCCTACAGCGAACATCCGTGGCACTCCTCAGTACTGGATAAAATGAACGGCAGCCTGGAACTGCGGCAGAAAACCATGCAGTTCATCAATCTTGAACAGGAGCAGTCTCCCTTCGCCGTTAAAGCTTCAGTCAAGTACTTCCGTAAGCTCATCGTCGATTACAAAATCCGCCAGGAGCAGTTTGCCGACATCAAGGCCATCATGGAAAAAGACATCAATGAACTGGATTTGGCGACCGTCAGGATTGATGCGCTGACCACACAGGAAAGCTACGAAATGGATGCCGACACAATTATCCGGGAAATGAACGGTTATCTGCACCTGCACGAACAGGCACGGATTGTTATTCTGCATGACCCGGTGGGCCGCCAGCGGGATATCGCCGAAGCGTACTCTATCCTGCATCTGTGGCAACAGAGCTACAACGCCTCCAATATCTACCCGCTGACCATCGGTTTCTATGTCGAAAGGCTCAAAGCGACCAAAAACCCGGAACTGAAAAAGAAAATTGATGACAGTATCAATCAGGACCGCTGGGATAACGACTGGCCGAAACTGAAAAAAACCACTCAAGACTTTGAAGTCCGTCAGGCGATGTTGATGAAACTGTTTGAAGCTTTCGCGGACACCCCGGAGCTGAGTTATCAGGTCGGCGGGCTACAAAATTACTTTCACTACTTCTTTTCACTGCAAGATGAAAAAGAGGCGCGGGAAGAAGAAGACGCGCAGGAGTTCCAATTTTTCAGTGAAATCCTCTCCGGTCTGCTCGGCAACCTGCAATCTTCCCGCCCCGGCCAACAGGTTTTGGCAAAACTTGCCGCCAAAGAGTCGGACAGCAACGGGGATGGCAACTTCTGGCGCACCATTACCGGCAGTATTATCACCGTACTGAATAACGACAAAGTCAAATCACCGATGCTTAAGAGCCAGTTTATTCGCGGCGTCGATAATATTCTGCTGGGCATGGGGACATTTTTGGCAACCGTCTGTGCTGATCCCGGTCAGGCGATTCATCAGGGGGCAAATTACGTCCGGCAACTTCCCCAGAAAGCCATTGACCGGATAACCCAACACTTTGTTCCCGCCTTGTTATCTACGCTGGGCGTGGTAATTGAACCGGATGGCCGGGTGGCGCTCAGTGAACAGAGTTATCAGGAAGTGCTTAAACGGCTGGAATCGAAAACAAATCGTCACCTGCCAGATCCAGCGGTACAGACACAGGCTATTGGGGAGCGAATAATTAACTGGAGCAAACGTCTGGGATCACTCGGCGACAAACCGGTGATAACCCTGCCGGAAGTTAAGACCCTTGCAGACTCGCCGGTTCAGCTTTTTACCTTAGACGGGGCCGGTAAACCGTCCATAGGCTTACTGTTTGACTCCTCACTGACCGGCGTCAGCCTGTTTCTGAATGCCTTTACCCTGGCGGATGTGGCTATGCAGACAGAATATGCCCGCAACAACCCGTTACAGCCCGGACCGTCCTATATGAGCCTGCTGCGCTTTAGTACCGCGGTGATTGGTATGAGTGCCGATTTGACCTCTATTGGCTCGACGCTGGCGAGTAAGGTGAACTCACCCATAGTGAAGGTGCTGATGAACGGCATAAAAGTGCCTGCTGTCAATATCGCCATGGTCAATCAGTTCTCCCGTGTTGCCGGCAGTGTCGCAGGCTACTTAAGTGCACTTATCTCCTTCTATGACGCGAATAACGCTTTCAAAGTAGGTAATAGTGTAGAGGCTTACAGTGATATCGCTATCGGAACAGGTACCATTATCCTAACAACGGTAGGATTAGTCTTCTTTGCCGCCGGCTCCGTCATGACAGCAGGACTGCTGGCATGGCTGGCTGCGGGAGCCAGTTTGCTTATCGGTGGCAGTATTGTCCAGGCCAGCAGTGCCTGGTCAGATTTGGAGAAAGTGCTGAATAACTGTTTTTGGGGGGCAGGGAAAAAGTATGGTTTTTGGAGTGATGATGGAAGACCAACCATTTTAATACAACTTAGAACAGCCAGAGAAATGAGCAATAACACCCAAAATCATTTTGTTATCGAAAACCAGGAATTTTTAAATCTGTTTATTCAGCCACAACTGAAAATACAGCAGGGAGTTGGCGTCACGACCTATCGTTTTACTTTGCCTGCTTTTCAGATGAGTCTCTCAAATATCCGCAGGGTTTTTGTGACTCCGCCTAGAACTCCCTATTATTGGGAAGGAAAAATCGATTATATTGAGATTAACCGCCGCAAATATCTCCCTGACTCCTTCCGTAACACTAAATTTAAGGAAGCTCAGGAGCAGGCCAAACTGACCCTGAACGGCGATACCGCAACGTTGGAGATAACAGTCACGGAAACAATGGGCGTTTATTCCCGCAGTAGCGAATTGTACTGGTACTATGAACAATCAGAAAATGTCATCGCCCCTATGCGCTATCTATGGGGAGAAGAACTCACAGCAGAAAATACCATTAAGGGCAGTTTTGATGGAGAGCGCATATTATGAAGAAGCGATTGAAAAGCTTACTCAAAAAATGGTTTCCCACTATTCATCCACTACCAGCCAAACGACTGGCCCGTTGGGAAAAAGAACTTCTGGCCGCACCACCAGATATTAAGGATGAAGAAACCATCAAACATGTGGAAATACTGGACTACCTAAATGATAAAGAATGCCATATCCGCAATCCTCAACGCCGTTTTAGGAGTATTAATCTAATCCCAGTAACATTAGGGATTATCAGCAGTCTTATTTTTAACATTAATAATTTTATAAAAGAACGAAAAAGTGGTGAGGAAAATATTCATCATTGGGTTAATATAGTGAAAAAAGATTATGGCGATAAATTTTATCTACGCAATGATTTGCCAGATTATATGGAAGGTGCCCATTATATCGGCAATGATAAAGAAATCTCCCTGAGAAAATACCTGCATTACCGTTATAACTATTATGAATATAGTGATGATATTTTCATAACTGATATGACATTCCTTCTGCTCTATCTACTGATTATTCCACCTTTTGTTTATTGTGTATTTTTCTGGCAGAGACAGGCACCATTAATTATCGACCGTGAACGACAGATTTTTTACACTTGGTATAAAAGCAAAGCCTATGCCGCCCGTTATCCACAATTAGGTATGCTGGAAAAAACCAATATTCTGTATCTCAAAGTCTACGGACTGGATGAAAATAATAACCTTATTGAGCGTGTCTTTATCCCTAACGTCAGCAGCTATACTTTTGCCTTCTTAAGCAGTGGCAATGATAAAGCGCTGGCAGTAGCCTTTATGGTGAAATTCCTATTAAACGGCAAAGAAGCGGTCAGTAAAGTGGATTATAAACGCCGTGGGCCGCTTATTTGGTGGAGCAAAGATAAAAGACCCGCGGATTTAGACGCCCAAATTCCATTGATTTTGGCAGAATTGGATCGTTTAGGTCCCCCTGATGAAGATCTTTCCGAATGAAAGCAGCATTAAAAAGCTTACTTAAAAAGTGGTTTCCAACTATTCATCCATTGCCAGCCAAACGGCTGGCTCGTTGGGAAAAAGAGCTTCTGGCAGCACCACCAGATATTAAGGGTGAAGAAACCATTAAGCACGTAGAAATACTGGACTACCTTGATAATAAAGAGTGTCATATCCGTAATCCACAACGTCGTTTTAGGAGCATTAATCTAATCCCAGTAACATTAGGGATCATTAGTAGCCTTATCCTAAATATTAACGGATTTATCGAAGACCGTAAAAATGATGAGAGAGGTATTCATCAATGGGTCAATTTAGTAAAAGAGGAATATGGTGAAGAATTTTATCTACGTAATGACCTACCTGATTATATGGAAAATGCCCGTTATATTGGTAACGATAAAGAAATTTCCCTAAGAAAATATTTACATTACCGCTATAACTATTATCTATACAGTGACTATTTTTTTAAAGTCGACATAGGTTTCCTGTTGCTTTATCTGCTGATTATTCCACCTTTCGTATGGGCTGTATTTTTTTCACGCCGTCAAGCACCGTTAATTATCGACCGTGAACGACAGATTTTTTACACCTGGTATAAAGGCAAAGCCTATGCCGCCCGTTATCCACAAGTAGGTATGGCAGAAAAAACTAATATTCTGTTCCTCAAAGTCTACGGGCTGGACGAAAACAATCAACTTATCGGGCGTGGTTTTATCCCTAACGTCAGCAGCTATACTTTTGCCTTCTTAAGCAGTGGCAATGATAAAGCACTAGCAGTGGCTTTTATGGTGAAATTCTTATTAAACGGCAAAGAAGCAGTCAGTAAAGTGGATTATAAACGCCGTGGACCCCTTATCTGGTGGAGTAAAGATAAAAGACCTGCGGATTTAGACACACAAATTCCGTTGATTTTGGCAGAATTGGATCGCTTAGGTCCCCCTGATGAAGCATAAAATAACCAGCGAGAAAGCACTTAAATACCCATCTGTTCGGATAATGTTATTTTACGTACTGATTTCTTTTCAATTCTCTATTAATGGTTAATAATTTTCGATTAAATGAGATTAACTCTCCTTCTGAAAAGTTTAATTTATTCAGTTAACTCCACCCTTTATATAAAAACTTTAATATCTCTGCATTCGTGATTTTAGATGATTATGCAAGTTAGGTAAAT
>NZ_JAJAFX010000095.1:0-7684 GCF_025384845.1 Photorhabdus temperata
AACGTTCATACTGCATATCGAGCATAGAAAGGGCAAACTGGCTGACTGGGTTAAGCAGCAACTTGAACGAAAGCATTCTAATATCGTGGCCTGTGCGTTGGCGAATAAACTCGCCCGGATAGCCTGGGCTATTACGACACAACACACGGTATTTGTTGCCTGAAACTGACGTCATTGTGAATCTATTTAACGATTACCCCACTGGTTTTGCGAAGACTGATAATTGATGACATGAACGGCCTACCGGCCTGATGAGAAACCTGGCATAAAAATTGGCTCCTTGAAGCCGGCACACTTTTAAGGTTCATCAGGCGCGGAACTCATCGAGGCGCAGGTTCCTTGCCTATAGTGACGCCGGATAGATTTAAGCAAGCCCAAAATTCATCAAAATGAGTGTTGCAAAAACGAGGGTGACCATAGATTTTTTATGCTCTCGATAATCAGTGACGGGTCACCCAAACCCCAGCCCCGCTTTTTAACCTCCAGCCGTCGATAGAGATAATGCGCCGGTTTACCGCGTTTCATCCGGGCCAGGTATTTGCCGCCAAAGGCAATCAATAATAACGGCGCAATCAGGGCCACCGTCGGTATCATCACCCGACCCGTTACCGGTGCCAGTAACAAGCCAATGACCGTGCCAGCTATCAGTCCCGTTAATGCCGTCCAGCCCAGCTCTGGGGTAGTAAATCCCCGGAACACGACAGGTTCGGCGTTAAGACGATCAGGTAAAAAACGAATAGTCTGAACCATACTGACACTTCCCTTGGGGTTAAAAGAGAATGGAAGTCGATTTGCCCAGCAGCCAGATAACCGCCACTAACAGCACCACGCCAACCACCACAATTGCGCCAAATTTAGTCCAGGAAGAGCTCTGTCACTGCGAACTTCAGAAAAAGTATGGATTGCCGCTGTCGCCACATTGATAAATGCGATCGCAGCAACGACCAGCCCGCCTATTACTATGCCGTCCTGCAAGTACCCTTTGACGGTATTAAAAATGCCGCCGCCACTCCCGCTGGAAGGCGGTTCAACCGTTGGCAATGCCGCTGTCACGGGTTGACAAACCAGATAAGCCAGCACACTGAGTGACACTACACAGGTATTGATACGGACAAACAGGCGGAACAGTGACTGACATCCCCGGTTTAACAGATCCATTTCCTTTTCCCTTTTTTCCATTACAGGTTAAAAAACCGATTAGCTGGCAAACATCCAGATAGCCATCACCAGCAACAACGCCACACGAATGACAAAACGGTTCATCGCCGCTTCACGGACCTTTTCATTGGCCCAGCCCTGCCAGACGTCCACCATTCCCCATGCTGCCCAGAGAAACAGCACCGCTATCAGTAAACCAATACAGAGAAATTGCATCACATGGGGATCGAGATTGCCGGAAGCGGCCCTGAATGCATTGCGTTGTACCTCGTTCACCGTATTCGCTCCTGACGATATTGACCGGTCACATCCAGCACAGCCGCAGAAATCCCGGGTTGGGCACGGGAGGGGGTCAGATAGCGGTTAATGCCTTCACGGACAATATTGAGGTCCCGGTTAGCACGTAGATAATCAAAATAAAAACGGTCTGCCTGACCCTCCTGAACGGCCAAAACCCGGGCACGTTCCAAACTGGCCTGCACCTGGTCAAGCTGTCTGAGTGTGGTGGCCAGCTCATCTTTTTCCCCGGCCAGCACAGGCCAACTCATTAGTATCGTCAGGACAAAAAGACTATGGGAAAATAAACGGAAATAAACCATAGCATTACCCTAAATCTGCGTAGATATATACATCAACAGAGTGACGAAAAAGAGTAACGATTACAGTGAATAATTGTTTATCTGATTTTGAAAATTTTGGGTACTTGAATTTAAGGTTGAAACCAGGGCGGGATTCCACTTTGTATTTAACTTAAGGGGCTGTCCTAGATAAGTTATTTGATCTAGGATATCCAGATGAGAAAAAGTCGGATTAGCCAATACAAGCAAAAACGTCTTCATGGGTTCTTCGTTGCCGGGGCTACAGCTCGCACTGCGGCAAAGTTAGTCGGTGTCAACAAAACGACTTCGGCTTACTATTTTCACCGCCTCAGAGTCCTTATCGCAGGTTATGTCGATGAATATTCTATGTTTGACGGTGAAGTCGAGATAGACGAAAGCTATTTCGGCGGTAAACGTAAGGGAAAACGCAGACGAGGCTCCTCGGGGAAAGTCCCTGTTTTTGGGCTTCTCAAGCGAGGTGACAAGGTTTACACCCGCCTAATACCTAACGCTAAATCTGATACCTTAATGCCGATAATCACTGCCAAGATTAAGCCTGACAGCCTGGTCTACACAGACAATTTTGCCCGCTATGATGTGTTAGATATATCCGATTTTAAACACTATCGAATCAACCATAGTACAGAGTGTGTAGACGCTAAAAATAGTCAAAATCATATCAATGGAATAGAGAATTTTTGGAACCAGGCCAAACGTCATTTGCGTAGATTTAATGGCATACCAAAGGAGCATTTTGAGCTCTTTCTTAAGGAATATGAGTGGAGGTTTAATACACCGGGTGTAAAAGACCAATTACACATTCTAAAACAAATAGTTAAAGGAAGAATATAATCGCGATCTAGGGCAGCCCCAAACATTTTTTATATTGAACATGTAAAACACTATCTTAAGGCTGATTTTCCCGGATTGGTCAGCTACACCTCCGTTTCCCCGTCATCAAGTATTTGAGAGCGTCTCACAGCAAATGAAAACGAGTACGGGCGTTTTATAACTTTAAACTTCATCTGATTATCAATGATTGTGGCAAACTTTTGGCGGTTAAGTTGATCTCAGGAAATTAGGATGATTGCCATCCCATCAAAGCGCGGGTACAAGGATTAACAGGATGGACGATAAAGGGTATTGATCACAGACCTTGTGCGATGAGCTGAAAGCAGAAGGAATAACGTTAATCACTCACCGTAATAGTATGAAGGCAAAAGCATTATCTCTCTGGGATAAACTGATGTTAAGAAGGCAATTTTTGATAGAAACGGTCATGGATCAGCTCAAAAATATTTCTCAGATAGCGCATTCAAGACACCGCAGTCAGCTCGGTTTTTTATTGGAAATCGTCGCTGGCCTAATTGCTTATACATTCCAACCTAAAAAATCAAGCTTGAATTTACGGGATTGTGATATCGCTATTTTTAAACGAAACCGAGGTTAATTAAAACAAAGTACCGGATAAAAAAACAACACCTTGTCAATAATCTGAAGAAAGCCCGCTCTGCGGACTTTCTCCCTTAAAGATGGAAAGCTACGCGCTTACCCGTTGGAAGTGTCACATCAAGACTTAATTCGCCGCCTAATGCTTTCACATAGCGCTTAAGTGTTGATAGCCTTGGATCATTGTCAGCTTGTTCCATTCGAGCAACGGAAGGCTGTTTGACCCCCATAACAGCGGCCAATTCTGTTTGTGAAATTTTTAGCTCATCACGCAATTGGCTAAGGGCGATCTGGATACTGGCTTCTTCAACCCGTTCCGCGACTCGTGCCTGCATTTCAGGACTTTCTTTAGCCAACAGTTCTCTGTAAGTAGCCATGATTATTTCTCCAGTTTCGCAAGATGTTTACGGTACTCGGAATCAGCCAGCCGAATCATATCCTTATAGAAACGTTTCTCATTTAATCCCGTTTTATCGCCAGCACACAAAATAATTGCGCAGCGGGTAGGATCAAACGCAAAAAACGCTCTGATAGGATTACCAGCATGTTGTACACGCAGTTCCTTCATATTGGGGAAATCAGAACCACTCAATGTATCAACATATGGTCTGCCAAGTTTTGGGCCGAACTTTTCCAATACCCCCATAGCTTCATAGACTGACTCCCTTAGAGCATCTTCCTGAGCCAGGAACCACTCATCAAAACACTTTGTCGTTATGACTTCCCACATATCGACTCCATAGCCTATTTGTTATAATCAAGAATATAACGTATTCACTATAATTTCAACCATAGCGGCTCGATTTTATATTCTTTTTTCAACCGAAAAGACCGAGTTTGAATTTACGGGGTTCTGAACTCGCTCTTCTTAAGCAAAGTTGAAATTAACTAATGTCAGTTTTGCACTTTGATGGAGGTACTGGAACAAAAGTCAAACGTTGAAGGGTGCTGATATGAGACAACATTTCAGCTATTCTATTTATTGCCTGCTGCTTATGTTTATAATGCTCTTCAGCTCTCTGTAATACACTCTTTTTTAGATTTATTATTAACCTATTCATTTCACTGCAAGCAGAACCTTTTCTGGCTGTATATTCCCCATAAAAGTAACAATAAAATTAACAAATGTCGTCCTCTGCAAGATAGTAGTGATCTCTACGACTCAATTCATCAATTTTTGCAAGACGGTAAGTCACAGATGTTCCCTAATATCCTCATAGTCTTTAACCCTTATAGCCCCTAACGCTTCATATTTTGTCGGCCAGCTAATTGAAGTATTCTTGAAACAAGATTCTAATATAAATAATTTTCTACCTTGATTCAAAGCCGCTCTAGCTTGCGTCATCGTTCCTGAGGTATCCGATGCCTCAACGATAATAGTCGCTTCAGATAATGCTGACATAGTCACATTGCGCTCAGGGAAAAACCGACGATTACTACGGTAATCTTGCTCAATATAACGTTTAAATGGTACTTGGCTAATTAGCAAATAACTTTCTCTAATTGCCTTTTGGAGCTCACTATTCTGTCTTGGGTAAATATGAGACAACGGAGTACCAATAACCGCTATTGTGTTACCTCCCAACTCCAACGCAGTCGTATGAGCAACCGTATCGACTCCCTCAGCCAAGCCAGAAATGATAGTAAGCCCATCATTCACAAGACATTTAACTAGCTTTCTTGTTCTACGGCGACCTTCATCAGATATCTTTCGTGAACCGACGACAGCCACACACCGAGTATTCACTAAATCCCACCAACCTTGATAATAAAACAATTCTATTGGGTAACGAGCATCTCTCAATTTATCAGGATATTCGCTAGCTCCGTGCACTCTAATACCTAAATGCTCCACAGAATATTTATTAAGAATATATTTCAGTGACTTTTTGACAGACTCTCTTTTTTCTTCGGGGACGAGTTCAGATGGTATCGTACCATTAGGTGCTTGCCGAAATTTATTAGCAATAGTTTTAAATGTAGCGCCCTGCTCAGTCCACAACGCTTCATATGCCGCCATCTCCTCAAATGGAGATATCGCTCGTTCGAAAGAATCTGAAGATCCAAAATCAAGTTGCAACATTTTATCCGTTCCCAATTCATGGAATAAAAGGTTACTAAGAACACCTACTACAGTAACTGCCGAAAAGGCAATACAAAAACAGGCTAAATGGTTAACTGAGTAAATGCCATTATTTTTTCTTTTTACTACCAACTACGCTCTACCGGGAGCACGCCTTGCCACGAATAGAGCAACAAGGTTCCGGAAAGCCCGTATCGGCAATTGTGCCACAACCTGTGGCACAATTGCCGTGGGGTCACAACATTCTGCTGATTGAGAGGATAAAGGATCAAACCGAGTGATTCTGGTATGCAGAACAGACCCAGATACATAGAGCCGAGACTCCCTGCTTCATATCATCAAAAGCAATGCCTATGCCCGGCAAGGCTCGGCTGTCAGCAACTTCAAGAACCGGTTACCCGTATCTTAATCGGAGCTGATACAGCAGCCCCTGAAAGATCCCTATGTTTTTGATTTCCTCGCCCTATCAGAACCCTTTAAAGAATGTGAGCTGGAAACGGAGCTTCTCAAACACCTTGAAAAACTCCTGCTTCGAACTCAGCGAGGGCTTTACTTTTATGAAGCGACAATATCGTATTACCGTAAGCGAACAAGATTATTACCTTGACCTGTTTTTTTATCATCTGACTTCGAGGGCTTTTGTTGCGATCGCGCTGAAACGAGGAGAGTTCAAGCCTGAACATGCCGGTAAGATAAACTTCCATTGCTCCGTGGTCGATGAGAAGCTGCGGCATTCCACTGATCAGCCCACCATAGGTTTGATTTTATACCAGACCAAAGACCAGATACTGGCCGAATATGCCTTACGCGGTATTCTAAAACCAATTGGCGTTTCGGATTACGAGTTAACCTGTACATTGCCAGAGGACTTAAAATCCAGCTTACCAAGCATCGAGGAGCTGAAAGCAGAACTCAGTCATTATAGTAACCAATATACTGCTGAGGAAATGTTATAGCCGTTGGCCTCATATTAGAGGCCATCTTTCTGCAATATGTTACCTATCGCGCAGAAAGGCTGTAGAAAGGTTATCATGCAACTTGTGACTTTTAGACAATACCTCACAAAAAGCGTGTTCAATTGCCTCTTCTGAATCTAACAGATAGAGTGCCTTATCATCGTACTGACACCAGAACCCATCTGTACACATAATTATTACCTCGCCAGGAATACGTCTGTCGATCTTATAGCAGAAATGATGAGTACTGTCTTTTGACACAAATTGCGTGACGCGGTTTCTCAGCGGATGCGTTCTTAATGTCTCAGCAGGGGATTTTCCCCGTTCAACACACCGTTGGGCCAGCGTATGGTCAACAGTACGCTTCTGCATTGAAGGCCAGTAAATGCGAGTATCACCAAGCGACATATAGCGATAATACTCTTGATCGGAAACGATAATGGCAATACTTGCCTTACCAGGATAACCGTCACGCGCATTGAGAATGCGGTTGATTTCATAGCAGATGCTATCACTGTCCAGTCGGGCATACTGAATAGTTGCAAACTGCTCACCAAGATAGTCAACATAATGGGGGAAACTTCCGCAATAACTGAAACCGTCTATCATGATTGATACTGAATGTGTGTCAGTACGGAAATAAAAGAAACGATCCAGTTGCTCTCTCCTATTCCCTTTGTCGCTCAGTGCTAAACACTTAGTCAGCATATCTCCCATCCTGTGGTATGCTCCCAAGGTAACGCACGATAAAATAGCCTGATCCGCTCATAGGCCGTGTCGAAGTCTGGCAACATCCCTTCGATCTCAGCAGTCAACGTTTGATACTCACGCTCGGAATGTTGTTTGATATCTGCACGATCTAATGTTGCAGGGTTCACGACGCCTGGTTCAAGGCGACCGACCGATTTGTGTAGTAATGAAGTTAATATCGACAACATTTCAACTTCGTCAAGTTCAACGTTGTTAAATAAATAGTTCAAATCATAAATGTCTTGTCGGCGAGAGCGGTTGCGCGGTACTTGTTGGATGATAGAACGGATTTTTTCTGCAATAAGGTCGGTAAGGCTGTAGGCACAGATTTCATTCTCATCCGTCAAGGTGATGTGATCAACATGCAAACTGTCTTCATTCAGGCTGTAATCAATCTTAATCGTGTTAGGACACTGTTTTTCACGTAGCCGTTTCATTTCCCCGCGACTTGTGTTTCTGGCGTATCCAATTTTTAAGTTGAACGAGGGGAACGTAGCTTTCTCATATTGGTTTTTGGGTTGAATCACAACGGTTTGAACCGCACAGGTGACCTGATAGGGAAGCTCTCCGGAAACGATAAGCAGTGATTCATTGAGCTCTGCGAGAAACTCTTCCTGGTCAATATCAGCCAACTTCATTGCCGTAGAAAAATCAATATCCTCAGTAAAACGGCTACTTTGATAACGGAT
>NZ_JAJAFX010000096.1:0-7616 GCF_025384845.1 Photorhabdus temperata
TCAACGTGGCACCACACGAGGTTTTCATGCCCTCCAGAGCAAGCCCCTGTTGATGAGTCCCACTTGCAGCCGAAGTGCCTTCCGCAATAGTTTGCTCCCCGCCGCACTTTGGACAGGACACCGGATCGTTAATCCGTGCCACCCCTTTACCCAAAATCTGGAAACTGTCATCACCCGCTAAAACAGCGCCGCCATGAGAGGTTTTATCCCCTTGTCGTATGATATTTTTCAGCATAAATATCCCGTCAGGAATGGAAATAATTGATCCCACCACCCCAAAAATAAGGTAGCAAAAATCCGATTACCACAGACAGAAAGCACAGCGCTATGCAGTGAGTAATAACAAATTGAACGACAGGAAGACAGCAATGTATCCCAATCGATTAATCCCTTTGAATAAAGGGAACAGAAGTTGAAATTCCTTTCACACTACTCATATGATGGAACTTAAAGTAATAATTATTAAACTTTGATCAGATAGCAAGCGTTTTTTATAAATTTACAAAAATATAAATTTGTAAGAAATTGTTACAAACGGTAAGAAAGCATTACAGGCGCAGTATGAATTCAATTATCTTCAATCTAATAAACGATAAAACGGACAGTGACATACCATTTTTTCAGAAAAATAATCCACGATAGATAAAACAGCTTCTCATTCACTTAAATTCCGTCTAATTATCATTGCAATATAATAAAGCATTGATTTTTAATAAAAAAATATATTTATCCCAATTTGCTATGATAACTAATAACGCCATCTGTTTAATTGTTTCACTAATGACCCATTCTTCATTAAATACCGGGGATAATGATATTACCATTTAGCCCAATCGATGGTATTCCGTTGTTGGCCGGTAATGCCGGCTTTCAAGAAAGGTCATGGATGAAGGGAGAAGCCAAAATAAATGCCAATGAATTCTCATCCCCGTGGTACGAGGGACAGTATTTGAAGTCAATCGAATTATTACTTCATTTATGGTTCATCTCCGTTGGTTCGAAGAATATGTCATCCATCGCTCATAGGGATTCCTTATTTCTGGTGTTGGTGTTTAGGTAAATGAGTAATATGGCCTTGGTCAGGTTGGCACCTTATAAGGCGACATATCAGCATGTAACTGATATTCAAGACAATCTGTTGAGATATATTCTGCCGACACATGCGGTTTTGTGTATTTCGGCGCCACCCCTTCGACGGTGATCCACTGGTTATTTTTCGGGGGTGAAAGCGGTTCATTTGGGTCAGCACAGCCTGATATTAATGTGATTAACAAAACCAATAAATACTGTTTGATATTTATCATGGTCAGTTTTCCTGATGAGATTACTTTATGTAACGGGTATCTACCATTTGAGTATCTGTTTCAATGTGTCCATCGGGATATTCAACCCATTCTCCCTTCCCGTCAGTCACCGTGACCTTCGGCATTTTGGTTTCATCCAGTTTAGGCTTAAAGGTAATTTTCCATTCTGCTCCTGGTGTTAATTTCAGCCGAAAAGGATATGAATCCACTATACCCTGTAAGAAAATTCTGTTTGGGCGTCCCTCAACTACTTTCAAAACAGGGTAAATAGTTGGGCTGAAATCTATCGTATTCAATGCACGAGTCTCAGAGGCTTCAGAATAATTTGTTCGCGCTGCATCGTTGATAAAGGCGGTTAGACCTGTTCCTCCATAGGGTATAGCATCTTTCACCAGGTGGCTAACATCGGTATAACTCACGGACACAAACGCCCGGTCAATTTTCCATTTACACCAGCCTCCACCACTGAAGGGTAATTTCGCCTGAAAATGGCCGGTTTTTGGATCGGCCTTTACATCCAGGCGCAATCCGTTATAGGTCGGTACCTTATAAGGAGACATATCGGCATGAAGCCGATATTCAAGACAATCTTTTGAAATATATTCTGCTGACACATGTGGTTTTGTGTATTTCGGCGCGACACCCTCCACGGTTATCCACGGACCCTTTCCAGTAGATGAAAAGGGGAAAAGCCAGTTAAAAAAGGTATCACCAAACGCCCAATAAATAAAAGACAGCAATAACAATAACAACGAAACTTTTAATATTTTCATACTGGGAGTTCCTTACCATCGCAGTAATGCTGTAAAGCCAGTTTTCCCTTTTCTGTTTGCTGACTAACAGCCAATGATGTTATTAACTGTTTATCCATTTCCAGAAAACAGAGATTACGGTAGTAAATAGCATCTGGGATCAGTCTTTTATAAACATCCATTTTCTCCTTAAATTGACGCTGACTGTCCTGATAAACCGTCATTTTATCTGGTTCGCATAGCTCTTTAAGACGGGCATTAATATAACCGGCATATCTAGATGAAAAGTGGTTAAGAATACTTAATTTGTCTTTTAACTCAGGATTTTTATTTTCAGCAAACAGTTTGTCCTTTTCCTGTGGGGTGAGCTGGTCAAACAGGGCGTTTTGCTGTTCACCTGCCTGAGCGAACAAGTGTTCTGTTTCTTTATCCAGCTCGGGAATTAAATACAGTTTTGTCGTATTACTTAATATTTCCTCTGCACTTAATCTGGCTATCAGCGATACATTACTGGCGGCAATCAGCCATTCCGGGCAGGCGCTGGCTTTTAAAAAATGAACCACTTTGCCATGATGCAGATAAATTTCTTGACTGGCTGTTGCTTGTTTAATGGCTTTAACAATCGGTGACGGAGACACGAGTTTCATAATTTCCCAATCATATCCCGCAGGTGTCCAGTAATTGAAAAAACTATTATCCATATCTTTCTCAAAGGGCACCGAAGGAACGGGGTCATCTTCATTCACATGGCGATAATGGATAATAGAAGATAATTCCTGTACTGCACTGCGGGTTAATGTTCTCGGCATCCCGTAACTGTAGAGGCAAGGATTGTATTCTTTCAGTTGTGCACTGTGCAGTAATGCAAGTGCGCCGCCTAAGCTGTGACCACAAATAAATAGCTTTTTTCCTTTAACCAAGTCAAGAATATCATTGAATACTATTATATTTTCATTATCGGGGACTGTTAGATTTCCAACCAAACTGAACGCTTCCCAGAACCCTTTATGCACTTTGCCATTATGAATAAATTCACTGCACAGAGCTTTTTCATCACTACAGCTCAATTTCAGGGGCTGGAACGTAGTATCTGTTAAGGCATTTCTCCAACTGGCTGTACCCCGCCAACTAACAATCACATCATTTTGACTGGCCGCATAAAACAGTTGGGTATCCCCCTGCTTGTTATTTCCTGCTCGTGAATCAATAAACTTCACCCGAGTATAACGTTCACTAAACGGTACATCGTAAATCACAGGTGTTGCCGATAATTCCTCAACTTTATAGGGCAGCGTTGAAACATCCACCATCTGCCGATTAAAAAAGTGAGTCACCGAGCCTTCAGTATCAACATCCCCGCCGGCATAAGCCAACACACTCATCAAACACTGGTTATGCGCATTAACAATGGAATACTCTTTTTGATGATGTAGCTGCAAGACCCAGGCCCGAAACGGGCATATTTCCAATACATACCGTTGATTTAAGGGATGAACCGTGTAGCCACTTGGCTCCGGGTCTGGAAAATGATAGGGGGGTGGAATTTTTTTAGGGTCATACCAATCCTTAATCACCGGCAAACCATCACTAATCTGCCCGATAGTCACATAATGATATTGATGACCTTCAGCTTCGGCTTTTGGCTTTACCACCGAAGCCTCTTCACCACGTATTTCCCGCAACGGGCGTTGTTCCATCTCATCGGCCAACGATTGGGCATGGATAGACAATATCACGGGATGAGCTGACAGGTTTTCTTCCCTGAGCACCCCGAAACCATCCGTTGTCCCCCGGCGCACATGATCCGGTAATCCCCAGCTTACCAAGCCATAAGGCGCATTGATTAGCGGTTTTCCCTGTTCATCCACCAACTGAAATTCCACCCAGTGTTTCAAACGCCTGCAATCAAGACATTCACGCGGATCTATTTTACTCATCAGTGTTTTCCTCTGCTTGTTATTAAATATAGGGACGCAGTCCGAACATCATCTCTTGAAAGTCCCACAAGACTTCTCCTGTCTGACCATCAATCACCTTCATCATCAAAAAAGCGCCCATGCTGATGAAAACCGTCAGCAGGCGTGTCACCACCAGGCTGAACTGATACATCTCCCCCTGATTGGCAAAACAATCCGGGTTCAGGGTCAGGATAAGCTGGTGGTCCCGCACAGGAACGCCCTTGTCGAGGCGATCTTAAAAATAAGGTAGCAAAAATCCGATTACCACAGACAGAAAGCACAGCGCTATGCAGTGAGTAATAACAAATTGAACGACAGGAAGACAGCAATGTATCCCAATCGATTAATCCCTTTGAATAAAGGGAACAGAAGTTGAAATTCCTTTCACACTACTCATATGATGGAACTTAAAGTAATAATTATTAAACTTTGATCAGATAGCAAGCGTTTTTTATAAATTTACAAAAATATAAATTTGTAAGAAATTGTTACAAACGGTAAGAAAGCATTACAGACTCAGTATAAATTCAATTATCTTCAATCTAATAAACGATAAAACGAATAGTGACATGCCATTTTTTCAGAAAAATAATCCACGATAGATAAAACAGCTTCCTATCCACTTAAATCCCGTCCAATTATCATTGCGACATAATAATGTATTGATTTTTAACCAAAAAATATATTTACCCCAATTTGTTATGATAGCTAATAACGCTATCTGTTTAATTGTTTCACTAATGACCCATTCTTCATTAAATACCGGGGATAATGATATTACCATTTAGCCCAATCGATTGTATTCCGTTGTTGGCCGGTAATACCGGCTTTCAAGAAAGGTTATGGATGAAGGGAGAAGCCAAAATAAATGCCAATGAATTCTCATCCCCGTGGTACGAGGAACAGTATTTGAAGTCAATCGAATTATTACTTCATTTATGGTTCATCTCCGTTGGTTCGAAGAATATGTCATCCATCGCTCATAGGGATTCCTTATTTCTGGTGTTGGTGTTTAGGTAAATGAGTAATATGGCCTTGGTCAGGTTGGCACCTTATAAGGCGACATATCAGCATGTAACTGATATTCAAGATAATCTGTTGAGATATATTCTGCCGACACATGCGGTTTTGTGTATTTCGGTGCCACCCCTTCGACGGTGATCCACTGGTTATTTTTCGGGGGTGAAAGCGGTTCATTTGGGTCAGCACAGCCTGATATTAATGTGATTAACAAAACCAATAAATACTGTTTGATATTTATCATGGTCAGTTTTCCTGATGAGATTACTTTATGTAACGGGTATCTACCATTTGAGTATCAGTTTCAATGTGTCCATCGGGATATTCAACCCATTCGCCTTTCTTAGTCACTGTGACCTTCGGCATTTTGGTTTCATCCAGTTTAGGTTTATAGGTAATTTTCCATTCAGCGCCCGGCGTTAACTTCAGCCTAAAAAAACGTTGCGCTACTTGTCCTTGTAAGAATATTCTTTTCGGTCTCTTTTCAACCATCTTCAAAACAGGGTAAATAGTGGGGCTGTAATTGATGATATTCAATGCCTCGGTTTCGCTAAGACTTATTCGGACAGCATCGTTGATAAATGCGGTTAAACCTGTTCCTTCAGCCCCTACCTCCTGAACAGCATTTTGCATCAAATGGGTGACATCGGTATAACCTATGGTTACAAATGCTTGGTCAATTTTCCATTTACACCACCCTCCACCACTGAAGGGTAATTTCGCCTGAAAATGGCCGGTTTTGGGATCAGCTTTTACATCCAGATTCAATCCGTGATAGGTCGGTACCTTATGAGGGGACATCTGCGAATCAACTTCATAATCAAGACAAGTTTTTGATTTATACACAGCTGACACATACGGTTTTGTGTATTTCGGCGCGACACCCTCCACGGTTATCCACGGACCCTTTCCAGTAGATGAAAAGGGGAAAAGCCAGTTAAAAAAGGTATCACTAAACGCCCAATAAATAAAAGACAGCAATAACAATAACAACGAAACTTTTAATATTTTCATACTGGGAGTTCCTTACCATCGCAGTAATGCTGTAAAGCCAGTTTTCCCTTTTCTGTTTGCTGACTAACAGCCAATGATGTTATTAACTGTTTATCCATTTCCAGAAAACAGAGATTACGGTAGTAAATAGCATCTGGGATCAGTCTTTTATAAACATCCATTTTCTCCTTAAATTGACGCTGACTGTCCTGATAAACCGTCATTTTATCCGGTTCGCATAGCTCTTTAAGACGGGCATTAATATAACCGGCATATCTAGATGAAAAGTGGTTAAGAATACTTAATTTGTCTTTTAACTCAGGATTTTTATTTTCAGCAAACAGTTTGTCCTTTTCCTGTGGGGTGAGCTGGTCAAACAGGGCGTTTTGCTGTTCACCTGCCTGCGCGAACAAGTGTTCTGTTTCTTTATCCAACTCAGGAATTAAATACAGTTTTGTCGTATTACTTAATATTTCCTCTGCACTTAATCTGGCTATCAGCGATACATTACTGGCGGTAATCAGCCATTCCGGGCAGGCACTGGCTTTTAAAAAATGGACCACTTTGCCATGATGCAGATAAATTTCTTGACTGGCAGTCGCTTGTTTAATGGCTTTAACAATCGGTGACGGAGACACCAGCTTCATTACTTCCCACTCGTACCCCGCCGGCGCCCAGTAATTGAAAAAGCCATTATCCATATCTTTCTCAAAGGGCACCGAAGGAACGGGGTCATCTTCATTCACATGGCGATAATGGATAATAGAAGATAATTCCTGTACTGCACTGCGGGTTAATGTTCTCGGCATCCCGTAACTGTAGAGGCAAGGATTGTATTCTTTCAATTGAGCACTGTGCAGTAATGCCAATGCCCCTCCCAGACTGTGTCCACAAACAAACAACCTTTTGCCTGTGGTCAAACCCAGAATATCGCTGAATACTGTTGTATCTTTATTACTGGGAGCTCTTAACATCCCAACCAGACTAAATGCTTCCCAGAACCCTTTATGCACTTTACCACGGTGAATAAACCCGTTGCACAGGGCTTTCTCATCGTCGCAACTCAAACTTAACGGCTGAAAGGTGATATCAGTTAGGACATTCTCCAGACTAATGGTACCCCGCCAGCTGACAAGAACATCACTGTTGCTGGCTACATAAAACAGCCGGGTATCACCCTGTTTATCTGCCGTTTCTGAATCAATAAACTCTACCCGAGAATAACGTTCACTGAACGGCACATCATAAACCACAGGATTGGCTGATATTTTTTCCACCTTATAAGGCAGTTTCGAAACATCCACCATCTGCCGGTTGAAGAAATGAGTCACCGAGCCTTCAGTATCAACATCCCCGCCGGCATAAGCCAACACACTCATCAAACACTGGTTATGCGCATTAACAATGGAATACTCTTTTTGATGATGTAGCTGCAAGACCCAGGCCCGAAACGGGCATATTTCCAATACATACCGTTGATTTAAGGGATGAACCGTGTAGCCACTTGGCTCCGGGTCTGGAAAATGATAGGGGGGTGGAATTTTTTTAGGGTCATACCAATCCTTAATCACCGGCAAACCATCACTAAT
>NZ_JAJAFX010000097.1:0-7217 GCF_025384845.1 Photorhabdus temperata
AATGCCGTGTGGTTCTATGGTGATGAACCGGATACCCATCACATGATCACCCTCACTGAAAACATCCGACAGGCAAAACCCGCGCCTGTCACTCTCAATCGCCGCTTATGTGAACTTTATGAGCAACAGGCGCAGCAACGCCACATACTTAAAGCCATTGACTTTATTAATGAAAATCTGGCTGAACGCTGTCAGGTGAATAAAAACACCCTGCCTGCTTTTGTTTTACAGCAGACTAATCTGGCCTATTTACAGGGCCTGACGCAACAGCGGGCCATACTCTATTACGTTGCCGCCAAGTGTTTAATGCCAAATGATGAAGTTCACTGGCAACAGCTTTGGGAATCAACCGGCTCGCAAACAAAAATACAGGCAATACGGGCACATTCACTTTTTGAACAGTGCGACACACTGACATCTAAGGAAATGTTATGACAACTGACATTCAGGACCGCTTCGACAAATTGATAGAAAAAGCTTACGAGCTGTTCCCGCAAAATCTTGAAGTCGATAATTATGTTCAGCCCTGTGACTGCGACATTAAACCGATTTACCCGGTTCGTTATGCTTATGTGAATTTCTTCGGCAAAGAGCTGGAAAAACCAGCGGCACCCCCCGATATCCACACCCTGATGTTCTCCTCATCAATCGAGAAGACCCAAGGCTACGCCGCCCGCCTCCTGCGGCCCGGCTGGATATATATCAAAGAAGAAGCCCCGCTTACCGCTCGCAGCAGCAAAGCCCGGGGCCTCCTGCATATCTTTAAATACTGCGTGTCGGAGAAAGAGGTTAACGGCAAAAAACAGCGGGTTGAGAAATTTAAAAAATACAGGTTCCTCAACCGTAAAGACGCCAGTGAAGGGCTGATCCCTGAGCCGGGCATTCGGGGCGAAGGTCACCCGTTCCTGTTTGTCGCCAAAGATGTCATCAATATCAGTATCGCCTACAGTGAACACCCGTGGCACTCCTCAGTACTGGATAAAATGAACGACAGCCTGGAACTGCGGCAGAAAACCATGCAGTTCATCAATCTTGAACAGGAGCAGTCTCCCTTCGCCGTTAAAGCTTCAGTCAAGTACTTCCGTAAGCTCATCGTCGATTACAAAATCCGCCAGGAGCAGTTTGCCGACATCAAGGCCATCATGGAAAAAGACATCAATGAACTGGATTTGGCGACCGTCAGGATTGATGCGCTGACCACGCAGGAAAGCTACGAAATGGATGCCGACACAATTATCCGGGAAATGAACGGTTATCTGCACCTGCACGAACAGGCACGGATTGTTATTCTGCATGACCCGGTGGGCCGCCAGCGGGATATCGCCGAAGCGTACTCTATCCTGCATCTGTGGCAACAGAGCTACAACGCCGCCAATATCTACCCGCTGACCATCGGTTTCTACGTCGAAAGGCTCAAAGCGACCAAAAACCCGGAACTGAAAAAGAAAATTGATGACAGTATCAATCAGGACCGCTGGGATAACGACTGGCCGAAACTGAAAAAAACCACTCAAGACTTTGAAGTCCGTCAGGCGATGTTGATGAAACTGTTTGAGGCTTTTGCGGACAACCCGGAGCTGAGTTATCAGGTCGGCGGGCTACAAAATTATTTTCACTACTTCTTTTCACTGCAAGATGAAAAAGAGACGCGGGAAGAAGAGGACGCGCAGGAGTTCCAGTTTTTCAGTGAAATCCTCTCCGGTCTGCTCGGCAATCTGCAATCTTCCCTGCCCGGCCAACAGGTTTTGGCAAAACTTGCCGCCAAAGAATCGGACAGCAACGGGGATGGCAACTTCTGGCGCACCATTACCGGCAGTGTTATCACCGTGCTGAATAACGACAAAGTCAAATCACCGATGCTTGCAAGCCAGTTTATTCACGGCGTCGATAATATTCTGCTGGGCATGGGGACATTTTTGGCAACCGTCTGTGCTGATCCCGGTCAGGCGATTCATCAGGGGGCAAATTACGTCCGGCAACTTCCCCAGAAAGCCATTGACCGGATAACCCAACACTTTGTTCCCGCCCTGCTCTCCACACTGGGCGTGGTAATTGAACCGGATGGCAGAGTGGCGCTCAGTGAACAGAGTTATCAGGAAGTGCTTAAGCGGCTGGAATCGAAAACAAATCGTCACCTGCCAGATCCAGCGGTACAGACACAGGCTATTGGGGAGCGGATCATTAACTGGAGCAAACGTCTGGGATCACTCGGCAACAAACCGGTGATAACCCTGCCGGAAGTTAAGACCCTTGCAGACTCGCCGGTTCAGCTTTTTACCTTAGACGGGGCCGGTAAACCGTCCATTGGCTTACTGTTTGACTCCTCACTGACCGGCGTCAGCCTGTTTCTGAATGCCTTTACCCTGGCGGATGTGGCTATGCAGACAGAATATGCCCGCAACAACCCGTTACAGCCCGGACCGTCCTATATGAGCCTGCTGCGCTTTAGTACCGCGGTGATTGGAATGAGTGCCGATTTGACCTCTATTGGCTCGACGCTGGCAAGTAAAGTGAATTCCCCGATAGTCAAAGCGCTGATGAACGGCATAAAAGTGCCTGCTGTCAATACGGCTATGGTCAGTCAATTCTCCCGTGTTGCCGGTAGCGTGGCAGGCTATTTAGGGGCACTGGTCTCCTTCTATGATGCCAGTAATGCCTTTAAAGTAGGCAATAAGGTGGAAGGTTATAGCCAGGTAGCGATAGGGACAGGTTCCATTATCCTGACCACAGCGGTCTGGATCGGAGCGGCCGCAGGCACCTTCCTGACGGGAGGCATACTCACTGCAATAGTCGTCGGGACCAGTTTGCTTATCGGGGGCAGTATTGTCCAGGCCAGCAGTGCCTGGTCAGATTTAGAGAAAGTGCTGAATAACTGTTTTTGGGGAGCGGGTGCTGAATATGCTTTCTGGTCAATAGATGGGCGACCAACTATAACAAAACAGCTAAAAGATGCACGAAAGATGAGTGATACCATTAAGAATGCTTTCCTTATAGAAAACCAGGAATTTTTAAATCTGTTTATTCAGCCACAACTGAAAATACAGAGGGAATACAGAAAAACGACCTACCGCTTTATCTTACCTGCTTTCCAGATGGGCGTTTCGGAAATATACGGGCTTTTCGTTAAAGAAAATGAAATATACTATCTCGGTGCACAAATTATCATTATTACCATTAACCGTCGCCAGTATACACGGGACACTTTTCGTGATGCCACATTCGAGGCCGCACGAGAACAGGCGAAGCTAACTCTGAATGGCAACACAGCCACACTGGAAATAGTCACGACAGAAGGACGCGAAGTAAACCCTTATCGCAGCAAGCTATATTGGTATTACCAGCAGTCAGACAATGTTATCGCTCCTTTGCGCTATCTATGGGGAGAAAAACCGACAGCAGAAAATACAATCAAGGGTAGTTTTGATGGGGAATTTATATGAAGCAGCGATTAAAAAATTTATTCAAAAAATGGTTTCCCACGATTCATCCACTACCAGCCAAACGGCTGGCACGCTGGGAAAAAGAGCTTCTGACAGCGCCACCAGCTATTAAGGATGAAGAAACCATTAAACATATGGAAATACTGGACTACCTTGATAATAAGGAATGTCATATTCGTAATACTCAACGCCGCACCCGGAGTATTGCCTTAATCCCGGTTACACTGGGGATTATTAGCAGCCTGGTGTTAAACGTTAATGATTTCATGGAATCGCGAAAAAAAAATGAGGAAGCTATTCATCGATGGGTCGGTTATGCAAAAAAAGATTATGGTGAAAAATTTTATTTACGCAATGATTTACCTGCGGATATGGAAGATATGCGTTATATTGGCAATGATAAAGAGATCTCTCTGAAGAAATATCTATATTACCGTTATAACTATTTTGAAAACAGCGACTACTTGTTTAAAGTTGATATTGCATTTCTGCTACTCTACCTACTGATTATTCCACCTTTCGTATGGGCTGTATTTTTTTCACACCGTCAGGCACCATTAATTATCGATCGTGAACGGCAGATCTTTTACACCTGGTATAAAGGTAAAGCCTATGCTGCCCGTTATCCACAAGTAGGTATGGCAGAAAAAACTAATATTCTGTTCCTCAAAGTCTACGGTCTGGACGAAAACAATCAACTTATCGGACGTGGTTTTATCCCTAACGTCAGCAGTTATACTTTTGCTCTTTTAAGTAGTGGCAATGACAAAGCGCTGGCAGTGGCCTTTATGGTGAAATTCTTATTAAACGGCAAAGAAGCAGTCAGTAAAGTGGATTATAAACGCCGCGGACCCCTTATCTGGTGGAGCAAAGATAAAAGGCCCACTGATTTAGACGCCCAAATTCCATTGATTTTGGCAGAATTGGATCGTTTAGGTCCCCCTGATGAAGATCTTTCCGAATGAAGGCTGCATTAAAAAACTTACTTAAAAAATGGTTTCCCACTATTCATCCACTGCCAGCTAAACGGCTGGCTTGCTGGGAAAAAGAACTTCTGGCGGCACCACCGGATATTAAGGATTCAGAAACCATTAAACACGTGGAAATACTGGACCGCCTTAATGATAAGGAGTATTGAGTCAGAATATCCGCAGTGCGACGACCAATATGTCAGGCCGAAATCCACCACGCCAACCGGGTAGTTTATAAAAAGAGAATGAAGAACTGAGCATCCATATTTGAACCAACTCGCTCTATTTCAGGCAAAATATTACCTTTTACCGCCATCCTATGCCTGAAATAGACTTTGCGAAGCAATCAATGTCGCCCCACAAGAGGTTTTCATCCCCTCCAATGCATACATTTGCCCATTAGAGCCGACTATGCCCGGCGTCCCTTCCACGATGGTTTGATTACCACCACATTTTGGACAGGATACCGGATCCCCAACCCGGGCCGCTTTCGTCCCTAACACATCAAAACCGCCATCACCTGCCAGCACCTTGCCGCCATGCGAAGTCGAATCTCCAACTAAAATAATGGAACGTAACATCTTTTACCCTCTTAACTATGAGTTAAATATTAATTTCAGCTTATGACATCTGACTATCATAGCGCCACAACTTAATTAAGGAAAACCTCCCTAAATCAAACTCTTTGAAATAAATTAAATCATCATGTTACTTAAACACCTATAAAATTTACATTATTGACTGTTTTAAAGTGATATTTACACATCTTTAAAATATCAACCTTGATATTTATTAGATTGAAACATAAATTAACATTAATATTTGAATACAAAAGAGACAAGCGTAAATATGAAAAATTTTGAAGACTTCTACCGAGAAGCACTCTCTCAAATAAAGCAGGATATGCATCACGCGGCACAAGAGCATCCACACCTGGCTCCATTTACCGCCGAGTCTGGTGACCCGGATATTCTCCGGGTACTGGAAGGTTTTGCGCTTCTGACTGCGGGTCTTCAGCAAAAAATTGACGATGGTTTCCCTGAAGTGGTTTACCCTCTTTTACGAAAGGTCTGGCCGATACCGTTACATCCTATCCCTTCAACCAGCGTTATCCAGTTAGATATTCAACCGGGCAGCATGACTGAAGCCACACATATCGCCAAAGGCAGTAGAATTTCCACCAGACAACATAACCCAGCAATTACGTTCAGAACCACCCAAGATATCAGCATTGAACCGGTCACTTTGATCCATAAAACGCTGACACACAGCGAAAACAAAAGCCTGATATCGCTGACCTTTCAATATCATGGGCAAACTCCCCACTGGAAGACCGGGCCCGTCATGCTTTTTCTGGGAGAAGATCAAAAACTGGCGTCTTTACTGACGAAATACCTGGATCAGTCGCTGGACGAGACTTATCTGAAAACATCCCTTGCAGAGAAAGAGATGTGGCTGTCTATCGAGAGCGCTCCACGTATGAAGGAAAATTTGGTACTGCCAAGACCCCATGACTATTTCTGGCCGTTGCAGGTGTTATACGAATACCTCTATCTGCCACACGTTAATGACTTTATGTCATTTGACTTATCGGAGGAGATCTCTGAGCTCCCTTTGGGAGAAGATAAGCAATTTACCCTTATCTTGGAATTCGACTGCAACATTCCCATTGAGGACATTACCCCCGCATTTATTCCCCACTGCGTACCGGTTATCAACTTAGTGTCGACCAGAACAAAACCGATAGCATTTGAAAAAGGCAAATCGCGTTATGTATTGGCAGCAGATGAAATCTTTAGTATTGACAGAATTAAACTCCAATCTGAACCAGAGGAAATCTCTGATGGATCTGACCACCGTGTTCCCCTTATCGACAGCGCGCAACTGACAGCCCACCATTTTGCCGAACCCAGTGACAACATATTGCTTTTTGACCATATACGGGAGGAATCACCATTTGGTGGCAGTCAAATTAATCTCACGTTTTACGATCATCAGGCAAAACCTGTAACAGAACACCATCATCTCGACTTTTACTGCCAATATCAGAAGTTCGATACACAAGCACGAACACTGGACATCGGGCAAATCTGTATACCATGCGAGGAGATACCCAGCCATATTCAGGCCAAAAACATCGTGGCAGCGTCAAAAGATTTTCCTGCCGTCATCAATAGTCATCAGCATTGGCCGATACTATCCTTGTTGTCGATTGGGCCCTTTTTTCTCGGCCATATTGATTCCGTCAGATCGCTGGTCAAACAACTTGATACCTTCGCACATCTGGACGCCCCGCGTAGCCGGCATATTCAGCGCATGGCCGATGGCCTCAGTAAAATCTACATTGAACCGTTTTATCATATGGAGAAGGGTATTCCTGTGAGGGCCCAGAAAGTCACACTTCGTATGACACCAGAAAATTACGAGCACGAAGGCGAAATGTATGCCTTTGCCAAGACATTACATACCGCTTTTTCCCTCTGCCTGGTCGAAACAAGCCTTCACACATTAACCGTCATCAATGACGACACCGGTGAATACTGGGAATTTTACAATATGCCTGGGCACCAGAAGCTCATGTAACATAACGAGGAAAAATCATGAAAACCGGACTCCGCTTTTCCTGCACTATCGGCAACCTGGCGCCCATGACTTTTGCGGTCGTCAATTTTACGTTAGATGAAGCACTTTCATCGTTATTTACCCTGTCTCTGACATTAGCGGCACCGCGTTCAGATATTGATACGGATACCCTTCTGCTCCAAACCGCACAGTTCACCGTCACCCATGACGATAATCCGCAACG
>NZ_JAJAFX010000098.1:0-7052 GCF_025384845.1 Photorhabdus temperata
TTGGGTCGTCAGCCCCGGCGCGATGGCTTCCACCTGCTCCACCTCCCCCACCAACAACAAGATACGGACTTTATACCACCAGAACATCCCGTAACGACGGTGCATACGATCACCCAAATCACTGACTATTGGCGCAGACTGGCTGAGGCGAATTTCAGCTTGTACAGTCTCTGGCCGGAATTGTTGTTGCGCTTTATTCTGCCGTATATACTCCCATGCCGCGTTCCCCAATAAGCCTATCAGTATGGCTGGAAAAAGCGTGGCATAGGCATACCACGCAAGGTTTAGTAACCCGTTGTCCGCAAGCAATGCCTGATTTAAATAAATTAGCAGAAAAAATATTCCGGCAAGACTCAGCGTAATAAAAACATATCCCCGAAGGCCATAGTGATGATCATGACTCGCGTTCATGGATGTAACTCCTTCGTCATTAAATAAAGTACAGCGCTACCCTCAGGTAATTGATTGATAATGATATGATCGCTATTTGTCAGGCCAGTGGCCTCCGTCAGCATAGCTGAGGTCAGAAACACAGACAGCGGCCCCGGTGGACCAAAAGTATGGTCGATTAAATGAACAGGATTTTCCGGGACAAAATGGAATGGGCTATCACGGCCATCCATCATCAGTTCAGTCAGCACGTTTTGAGACCCCCCCGTCATCCAGAGGTGCTGCATACTGTTTTTGGCAATGCGGTTATACTCAAACAACATTCTGAAATCTTTCTTTATTTCCCCGGGTAATGATGGCAGCGCCCTTCCCATACCCGCCAGAACGTTTAACTTTTTCTGGGCGGCAAATGCCGTTGAGGAAAGTAACTGAGCAGACAAAAATTCGCTGTACTCTTCTTTACCTCCTTTGGCAGGCCAGCACTGGCAGGCGATAACCATTATCAGCCCCTCAAAAGCCGCTTTGTCGTACAATGACGTTATTACCTCCCTGCTCTCTATTTGAGTGGGAACCAAACTCCACTGTTGTTGCACACACTCTTGATGATAAGACAAATCCATTGAAGGGGCGCCAGCAAGATAAATGGTGCATAAAAGCGAGCGATACCCCGAACACTGTTGCTCAAACTTATCATCAACTTTCGCCAATAACTGTCGGATATCCGTTGATGGCACAGACAGCGTCCGTCCGGCATCGGGAAACGCTGGAATCTCCTTCGGTTTACCCAACAAGGGAGCTATGCCCTGCGGTTCTGGCGTCAGGATAAAATTGCCGACCACCGCCAATTGCTTTCTGCTCCATTGCTGCCACTGGAAACGGGTTTCCGCACTGGCGGCTTCCCAGGCTTGCGCCGCAGTACAAAATCGCTCATAGCGGTTTAGTACCGCACCGAATAACAGCATCCAACTGAAAAAAGCCGGTAAACTGCCATACAGTACGACCTGCAATAAATCGGGGGTTTCTCTCAGCACAAGCGCCATACCTGTGCCCACCGCCAGCATCAGCAATAAAATCATCCCCCACAACCCATAACGCACAGGCGCCACGACACGAAGACGGGGGATTTCAGGAATAGGCCAGCTCATGACGATGACTCAACTTGGTTATGAGGCATTGAACTCAATACTCGACACCCGCACTGGCAGCGACAATAATGCACCACTACAGCGCGGCCATTTTCCTGAACGGTATTATCCCCCTCAATAATGGGATTAATACCGTGCCCGTCTAGCGGGCAATTAATGAGATCACCCACCAAAGCGGCCTGTTTACCGTCGAAATACATTGTTGAAGAAGCAGTGATCACTTTTCCACCTCGATCAGTGGCATCACCTAAACAAACAATACTAGACATTGTGATATCCTCTATTGATTATCGAAATAACCCTAAATAAACCACCAGATATCAGGAGATAATATTTCATCCCGAGATATCTCATTATTGACTTTAATCTTAAGGGCCCCATACCTTTAAAAACTGAATTAAAAGATAAATAAGTGGCCCACTCAATAATACCACAACAGGGATTAAGAACAGCAGGACTTTGTATTTCTTTCGCTTAATGCATTGAACCGTCCGATAAATGACATAACCATCAATAATCATTATGACCGGCCAGGCATAATAGAAAAGAAGAAAAACACAGACTAATACCACATCCCAAAAATCAAATTTAATCACATTGAGTCACCGATTAATGCATTATTAAAAAAACGACCTCTCACAGAGAGAATACCCCCCATCGCCAATAAAATCGGCAAATTCTTTTTTATCCAATTTTTACCGCCTGAGTCATTCTGACAATTGAATGTAAAATGCCTATTGGTATTTTAGTGTCTTTATCCTCCTTGATTAGATTAACCCTTATATCCCTATAAAGGGTTTAATTTAAAACGCATGTTATTGGGGATTGAAAGCGCCGGGTCTGACTCTAACGGTCTGACTAATAGCATCCCAGAACGCCACTATTTCATTCTGGGTATAGGCTGTCGGTGTCTCTTCATCATTGACCACCGTTAAATCAAAGACCGGTGTTTTTTTTCCGCCGGTTTTCTCATTTGCCAGTAACGTAAACTGATAACGCGGATCATCACTATCCGGCTGTAATCCCACAGCCAATAATTCCTCAGTATCCAGCCCATTAATTTTTCGCGCGCCTTTACGAAAAATATCACCCCGGTACAGGGATGCTTTAATTTGGCCGATACGCTCCAGCATACTGTCTTTTTCCCGGATATAGTTATTCGTTTGTATTCTCACATTCAAATAATTATCCGGGCCAGTTTTATATAATGTACCGATATCTTCTTTATCCCTTTGATTATCTGCAATAAACGCATTGGAAATACAACTTCCCGCAGTAGTCGGAATTTCCGATTCATCACGCCCCCGTGTACGGGACAAAAAATACCTTAACTCAGCCAGCTTCTCTGGCACATCATTATTATAAATATCGGGATGAATCTGCCGATCTTTGTCATAACGTGCAGCGGAAGCATTTGTCGCTTCCATTTCTACTTTAATCGCCACGCCATTGCTATATAGATGGGCCTCTAATACCCTGACCGCATCCGGGACACTTTGATTTTGCATACGTTCAAAAATAACCCCTTTCATCCCTTCGGGGACAGAGTAAATATTTTTTAAATAGGGCATATCAACGGGATATGACGTCTTCATCTGCCGTAACGCTTCTTCCCGTAATTGAATACGCTGTTCAAAGGCAGGTAAATAGATCCGTTGGGTTTCTACCCAATGATCGTTCACCCGGGAAGCATTCACCGTATCATGATAGTTTTCCGGTAAATCCACCAAATACCGACCAATACAACGGGTTTGCATATTTGCTAACATTTCGGTTGTCTCTTGTTTTTCCTTTTCAGTTAAAACAGGATGAGAAGGATCAGGTAAATACCACCGCCACAAGGCATAAATAGCCACACCAGACAACAAAATAAGTAAGATATTTCTTTTATTCAATTTTTACCGCCCAGACAATCTTGATGATTGAACCTAAAATACGTATTGGTATTTTCTTATCTTTTCCCACCCTGATTTTTAACCCTTATATCCCTATAAAGGGTTTAATTTAAAACGCATGTTATTGGGGATTGAAAGCGCCGGGTCTGACTCTAACGGTCTGACTAATAGCATCCCAGAACGCCACTATTTCATTCTGGGTATAGGCTGTCGGTGTCTCTTCATCATTGACCACCGTTAAATCAAAGACCGGTGTTTTTTTTCCGCCGGTTTTCTCATTTGCCAGTAACGTAAACTGATAACGCGGATCATCACTATCCGGCTGTAATCCTACCGCCAATAATTCCTCAGTATCCAGCCCATTAATTTTTCGCGCGCCTTTACGAAAAATATTACCCCGGTACAGGGATGCTTTAATTTGGCCGATACGCTCCAGCATACTGTCTTTTTCCCGGATATAGTTATTCGTTTGTATTCTCACATTCAAATAATTATCCGGGCCAGTTTTATATAATGTACCGATATCTTCTTTATCCCTTTGATTATTTGCAATAAACGCATTGGAAATACAACTTCCCGCAGTAGTCGGAATTTCTGTTTCTTCACGTCCGTGTATACGGGATAATAAATCCCTCAGTGTAGCTAAATCTTTCTGAGCTGTATTAGCATATACAACAGGGTAGGATGCCCTGTCTTTGTCATAGCGAGCGGCTGAACCATTTGTCGTTTCCATTTCTACTTTAATTGCTACTCCATTACTGTACAAATAAGCCTCCAGTACTCTGAATGCATCATCAACGCTTACGTTCTCTATGCGTTCAAAAATAATCCCTTTCATCCCCTGAGGAACAGAGTAAATATTCTTTAAATAGGGCATATCAATCACCTTCACCGTTTTTGTCTGCCGTAGTGCCTGCTCCCTCAATTGAATACGCTGTTCAAAGGCAGGTAAATAGATCCGTTGGGTTTCTACCCAATGATCGTTCACCCGGGAAGCATTCACCGTATCATGATAGTTTTCCGGTAAATCCACCAGATATCGGCCGATACAACGGGTTTGTAAGTTAGTTAACAATTTGTCCACAGCTAATTTTTCCTTCTGATTTAACACAGTATGTGGGGGATAGGGCTGCAACCAGTGCCACACCCCGTAAAACACCAGCACAAGCAAGCTGGCAATTATTATGGCAAACGCTTTTTTTCTATTCATCAGGATAAGCCAAAGATGTTTGTTTAACAGATTGTGCTATTTTAACAATCGCCCGCAGGGTAAAAAAACGGGTATCGTCAGTATTATAGGCCCCTTCATGATCAACCTCCGCCCCCAAAATTGAACGCAGACCGCTAGCGGTAAATTTCCCTCCCTCAACTGGCACCGTGCCATCACCGGGCTCTTGCGGATCCGCTATAGTAAAAGTTTGTATTAGAGAATAGTCATTGCCAGGTTTTATTGGATATTTGACACTGCGCATATCTGAAAGCTCCGCATTCATAGGATCAAATATCGGGCTATTGAATGCCAGTTCAGGATTACCTTTCCGATTAAAATAATCTTTACGTGCTACCCAGCGGACAGTGCCATAAGAGAGGTGTTTAGTACTGTTACCATAGAAAGCATAGGTATTGCTGTGATAACAGCCAGTTAATTCTTCTATAAAACTACGCACATCTTTTCTGATTATTTTTGTAAAGTTATCCCAATCTGCCTGCATTATCGCCGGGTTTTGTTTCTCATTAGTCGGGTTAATCAGACGTTCTTCGCATAACCCCCACCACTTATCACGCTGTAAATAGATTTCTTCATAAGGATCACGCTCCGGTAAGCTATAGCGTGTATTTCCATCCTCAATCTTCAACCACCACTTACCGTATCTCAAACCGGGTAATAGCTGGAGTGGTCCCGGTGACTGTGCCATCACGGCAGTGAATTGACCGCCATCTTTGCCCATGACTAATCCAGTCAGGCTACTTTCACCTGCTTTCATCCGCTTATAAGCCGTCGGTGCCCCAAATGTCGGCATCACACCATGCACAATCCCCAGAAGCCTGTCACGTCCCTTCAATATTTCTGAATAGTGACGTGCCACCAGCCCCCCCATTGAATGCGTGACCAGTATCACCTTCTCACAAGGCTGACACCGCCGTTTATAGCCCGTAACCACTTGGTCAATATAGTCCGCCAACCGGTTTGCTGACTCTACATTAGACTGAAGCCAGTTATACCCCATCACATGAACCGGAAACTGATATTGATAACTCAGCTTAATTTCATCCCGTGTCAGTTTGGCTTCCCCCATCTCAGCCTGTAGATCCATCAACTCCAGTTGCTGACGCAATGTCTGTTTCCCCGTCTTATTCAACCGGTTGTGCAATAACTCATCCTGATCATCCAGCGCCGCCTGAAGCCAGGGCAAAAATTCGCCGTAGCTCATATAGGCGACCTCACCCCAACCTCGTTCCTTTCGCGAAGGAAATTTAGGGCCTTCTTTATGATTGTCGTCTACTCTACCCCGTGAATCGACAACAGTATTTTCCGGATCAAGCAACTTTTTTCGATCTTCTGCACCCTTTAAAACCCAGTCCTTCAAGGCACCCAATCTGCCGTTTAAACGCCAAACTGACGTTCCATTTTTATCCTGCAAATTACTCCCCATCACCCCCGGCAGAAAAATCACCGGAATAACCCGGTTTGGCACCTTATAACAAATCGCCGTCAGGTTCTTTTCACTGGGCGCATTAACTAACGGGTAATACAACCTGCCATGCTCGTCATAAACAGGCTGAACAACAATTTTTTCTGATGAATCGGACATCATTACTCCTTACCTTCTTTTAAATAGAACTTCATTGCTTCCACCCCTAATTGCTGCTGTTTGGTCACCTTACCATTCGAGCCGGTTGTCGAAGGTTGCTGACTATTGTCCTGATTGTGCAAAAGGCTACTTTGATGGTTCACCGGTGAATCATCAAAAGGCCAGAGCACCTGCGGCGTTATAGAAAAATCCGTTGTTTCACGTTGGGATGCCATCTGATTAAAACTCTGCCCACCGAATTTTTGCCACACCGCCGCCCGCTGGATAATGTTATCGGGCGCCCCGCTTTCCACCTGCCCGTTGCCAATACGGATATATCCCCCGCCACAGGCCAGTAAAATCTCCTCTTTGGCACTGATGAGCACTTTGCCTTCATGGCTGCTCACCGTGATATCTTTCAACGCCGCCAATCCCATCGCATCACCCTGCGCCTGGATATCTACCCGCCCTCGGCTGGCAAACAGTTTGATCCCCAGCTTTTCGGCAAACAGGCTGATCATCCCACCGGCAGCCACCGTGAATTTTTTCAGCACGCTAAAATCGGTATTTTTCCCACTGGTGACCATCACATTGTCCCCCGCAGAAAATTGGAGATTTTTCGCTGTCGTCTGAGCGATACCTTCGGGGGCGGAAAGTAACAGCGCCGATTTTCTCAGTTCGGTTAACGTGTCACTCAATAACGCTTTCTGTTGCTGCAAATCCGCTAATTCAGCTTTGGCCGTTTCAGCTGCACCCCGTAATGCTTCGGTTAACGCCTGCGCCTGTTGTAACTGACTGATTGCCGCCTGCATTGCCAACACGTCTCCCCC
>NZ_JAJAFX010000099.1:0-6821 GCF_025384845.1 Photorhabdus temperata
AACGGGGAAGTACTGGCGATGAACTCGGCCATCAGTCTGGTCAAAGGTGCCGTCAACCAGGTAATGGAATGGGGAACGGTAACTCAAACCCACCTGAATTATCAGCCGGATACCGAGAGCCTGAAAACCTATTTACAGGGCGTGGATCAACTGAAAATGGCGGCCATGCTGCTCAGTGCGCCGGAGGGGGTAGGGATTGTCAGCCCACAGACCGTAATGGTGCAAAGTGGTCAGGCGCTCTATGCCCAAAGTGCGGGCGAAGTACATATCGCCAGTGCCTGCCGAATTGGGGTGAATGCGACAAAAGCTATCTCCCTGTTAGCGCAAAGCGAAGGGATGCGTATGGTGTCGGGAAAAGGGCCGTTTGCTCTGGAGTCACATGGTGATGTTCTGGGTATCACCGCATTAAAGGATGTCACGGTCAATTCAACCCAGGGCCATGTACAGATTACCGCCAAAAACGGCCTGACATTGGCGTGTGGCGGTGCGTATATCCGTCTGTCTCCGGCGGGTGAAATTGAAATTCACGGGCCGGGCCTGTTAAGCCTGAAAGGGCAGCACAAAATGGACGCCCCGGCGAAACAGGATTTTCCCTTACCTGATCTGCCTGAATCCGTGTGCAAAGAGTGTCTGAAAAAAGCGCAGGAGATGGCGCAAGGGTTTGTTTTGAGGAAATAACCGATGAATGATGATCAAATAGCCGACTGGATTGCCGCACTTGAGGCGTCAGCAAAGGATGTCGGTATGCATTGCCTCGATATCATCGTGGATCAGTCCGGGAGCGAGTTCTCGCTGATCCCGGCGTTGAAAAGTTTTTCGCCTGAAATCAAATGGTGTTCGCTGTTTCAGGGATTGCCCGAAGAGATGGTGGTGAATGATGCGCCGGTATTGATCCGGATTGATTTGACACACCCCGACCAGCGGCAATGGATGCAGGAAATTATCCTGCGCTTAAGGGAAGAACCGTTGCTGCTGATTTTATGCTCGTCATGGTCATTTGACCTGTTGTCTCGGTATTTAATTCAATGTACGAATGCCGCATACGCGGGACAGGCGGGTATTTTACGCTTTTTTGATCCGCGTATTTTTCCTGTGCTGTTTTCTCATGTGTTGGATGAGGAGCAGCAACAGCAATTACTCCGGCCCGCGTTGTTCTGGAGCTGGCTTGATCATGACGGTGTTCCTCAATTTGTTTTAGGGGCGGGCGACTCAGGGCCAGCAAATGAAACTATTGAAAAAATCGATCTGACGGATGAGCAATTTGAACACCTCTTATGCGTCTCTGATGCGTATCTTCTTGCACAGCAACTCAATGCGGATGAATACCCAGAAGTCACCGGTGAACAACGGTTCAATAGCTGCTATGCCCTGATGGTAGAGGCATCAAACACCCACGTTTTACTGGATGATGACAGAGAATCATTCGTGCTCAGGCATCTCAAATCCAGATTATCCCCCAGTGAAGGAGTCGAAGATGAAAAAACAACAGCTTAGGCTGACGGTTTTGTGTCTGTTATTGGCTGTCTGTAGCCAGTTTCCGGCACAGGCGGGAACCATTGAGGCGATTAACCATACCAAGTGGGCAATTAATCGGTTCAGTGTGGATGGTTCGCCAGGTATCGATATTATCGGACCGTACCAGGGCGGAGGGGGGGGGTGTTGCTATCGGACCCCAGATAAATGGCAACCAGGGATGACTGTTCGGGTGGATTGGGAGACAGGTGTAGGGGAAATGGATGGTTTTCCCGGTTTTGCGGATAGAGAAAAATATTATGCATGGAAAAACAAAATTGATGCCCAGAAGCGCCAACATAGCCAAGTAGTACCGGTACCCGATTATACCGGGCAGCGCACCTGTGGTATTACGGTGCATTTTTTACCCTGTGATCAAGTCAAAGTCACCACCTCCTGCAACACCTATAACAGTCCCAATTATCCAATTAAAGAACCTTTAAAAATGAAGGAGCCCAAAGTATGTCCGAAGTAATGCATACAGGCATCTCAAGTCCAGATTATCCCCCATGTGAAGGAGTCGAAGATGAAAAAACAACAGCTTAGGCTGGCGGTTTTGTGTCTGTTATTGGCTGTCTGTAGCCAGTTTCCGGCGCAGGCGGGAACCATTGAGGCGATTAACCATACCAAGTGGGCAATTAATCGGTTCAGTGTGGATGGTTCGCCAGGTATCGATATTATCGGACCGTATCAGGGCGGAGGAGGAGGCTGTTGCTATAGCGTGCCAGCGAAATGGAAACCGGGTATGACGGTCCGGGTGGATTGGGAAACTGGAGCAGGAGGTTCGGAAGGATTCCCAGGGTTCGCTGATAGAGATAAATATTTGGCTTGGGAAAAAAAAATGAATGCTTATACACGCCAACATAGTCGGGTAGTACCGGTGCCCGATTATACCGGGCAGCGCACTTGTGGCATTACGGTGCACTTCTTACCCTGTGATCAAGTCAAAGTCACCACCTCCTGCAACACCTATAACAGTCCCAATTATCCGATAAAAGAACCTTTAAAAATGAAGGAGCCCAAAGTATGTCCGAAATAAATCATAACGATGCTGTCTGGTTGCCCGCCCCTTTTCCTGCTCAGGGACGGTTGCCCGCTCGGGATTACCTGATTAGGCAAAATTGCCGCCAACAAATTAGTCAAGAGAGAGCTTACCATCAGGAGCTCTGTCTGGCTGCGGATCGTCGAGTGGCGCCGCCCTGTTGTAAGACCCTGCATGTCAGCCTGTTTTTTGACGGGACCGGCAATAATTTATATAACGACCTTTATCAGGCTGTTCCTAACCACCCAACCAATATTGCCCGTCTTTTCCAGGCGACGATTGGGGCTGGTTATGTGGGTGGCGCGTCAGGTAAGCCGTTGCTGGATGATATCGACAGCACTGGTGGAAAGTACTTTAAGTATTATATTCCCGGTGTGGGCACCCCCTTCCCGGAAATTAATGATCTGGATTACACCACTTTAGGACTGGCTGCTGCTGACCGGGGTGAAGACCGGATCAACTGGGCGTTGCTGCGGTTGATTGATGTATTAAAACGCGTATTAGCAAACGACAAAATTGATGATACTGCTTGTCAAAAATCCCTTGAGGCGATGGCCACGACATGGCACACGCTGGGCTTGGGGGGCGCGCATAACCGTTATGGCGAGTTTTATAAGCAATTTTCTGGCTTAAAACGTGAGCTAGTCATAGCCCGCAGCCAGCCGGGACGGGGCAAATCCAAACTGCTGGGGATGAAGTTGTATGTGTATGGTTTCTCCCGTGGGGCAGCAGAGGCACGGGCCTTTGTTAGCTGGCTGGCTGAACTGTTGCCGCCCCCCAAAGAGGATAACTCGAAGCCGTCGCAGTGTCTGCAAGCGAAAAACGAAACCGACCCGGAGTGTAACTTGCCCATCAGTGTGGAGTTTCTCGGGCTGTTTGACACGGTGGCGTCGGTCGGGGTGAGCCATGTGGTTCCTGTCGTTGAAGGCCATATGGCCTGGGCAGATGGTACGCAGGAGCTGCCATCGGAGGAGACTTACGGCGGGTTGGTGAAACGCTGTGTGCATCTGGTCTCGACCCATGAACAGCGACTGAGTTTCCCGATGGATTCCATTCGCCGTTCAGATGGTACCTACCCGACAGGCAGTACTGAGGTGATTTATCCCGGAGTGCATTCTGATTTAGGGGGCGGTTATCCACCGGGAGAGCAGGGTAAATCTATAGGAGAACGTGACAATCTATTACTCTCACAAATCTCATTACATGAAATGTATGCGGCAGCGTTTGAAGTTGGAGCACCATTGAAAGTACCAACTGAATCTCTACCTAAAGATTTATCTAAAGATACGTGGCGTGTAATGCCATTTGAACTCGTAGCCGAATTTAATATTGATTCACAACTTGTCAACCGCTTCAACGCCTGGCGTGAAGTCACCCTGGGCCTGGAGATGCCCAAACAACCCTTGTCGGAAGAGGAAGCTGCCCGCTTTGAACCGGTACGATCAGCTGTGGCGCTGGAGCAGGCCATGAAAAACCAGCTGGACTGGCTGACGGCCTGGCGTATCAACCGTTACGCAGGCGGTACACTGCTCAGTACGCCGTTTTTTCATGAAGCTCCTAACCGTGATGCGAAAAAAGCCCACTATGAGCAAAGTCAGCAGGCGCAGGAAGAAAAACAGCAGGCGGTGTTAAAGCAACGGAAAGCCCAGCGGACGGCTTTCGCTTCTAGCGGTGGACGGGGAGAGCCCCCAGTGTTAGCCCCAGGAGTGCCGGATTTTGACCCGGAAACTGCGCAGAATCAGTTGCGGGAAGCAGCTGCGGAATTTAGCCGTGACTACCGGGGAGAACGGCGTGAAATACACAGTGTGAAGCAATTTGTTGTTGATGACATTCTGGGCAATGCCCTTTATCTGTTGAACAGTGATGATGAGGATAAGGAATATCAGCAAATGAAAGCGGCGGGAGAGGTATTGGTCAAACGGCTTTTTCGGTCAATCCCGGCGGGAAAAACCGGTCAACCAGAATCACCGGAGTCATTGCTGGTCGACCTGTATGACAATCAGGTGCATGATTCCCGCGCATGGTTTATGTACTCTACGCTGGATACGCGCGAGCCGGAGGGCGGTTATTTCCGTTACCGGGTGATTTACTTCGGCAAAATGTGTAATAAACCCCTGTCGCTTTTGACGGTGAGCGGCAATGTGGTGGGGGCTGCGTCACCGGTTGGCAGTGCCTTGTTTATCTTCAAACGGAAAAAAGTCGGCAACATGGTGGCGGATGCCATCGACGAAGCTCACTGTACTCAGCTGGAAGTGAGCGCCCACGATTTATCCACCCGGGAACTGATCCCCATGTTACCGGACGCAGAGCAGACGAAAGCGTTCACCCATCATGTGGGCGAGGTGACCGGTCAGCAGAGACAGTTTATCGAAGCGCGGCGATTGCAAATCGGCAAAGAGAATCTCAAAGCGCGTTGGGCAGGAAAGACGCTGGAACCGACCCCGTCAGGGGGGCCGGAGAAATGAAGAACGTTATCCGTCAGGGCGATAGCCTGCGCGAATACGGCGGCAAAGTATTGTCGGGCCACTATCTGTGTTTTGGTCAACCGATAGCCTGCAAGGGTGATCCGGTTAAGTGTAACCGCCATGGCATGACCACCATTGCTCAGGGGAGTGCATCCTGCCTGATAGAGGGTCAGCCAGTGGCATTACACGGTCATCGTTGTGAATGTGGTTGTACGTTAGTCAGCTCTTTTCCCGATTATCAGGTGGCGTCATGAAAACCCGTCCCCTTTTTCCACCTTATCGTCAGGCTTCACCTCCCCGTTTTAAACGCTGGTTGGCAGCAGGCGCCGGAGGGGTATTGCTGGTCAGTAACCTCGTCGCGCTGATAAGACCTGAAATCGATGACGCTTCAGCCTTGTACGCCATGATCCCCGGACTGGCGGCGTTATGGCTGTTATGTCTGCTATTCCGCTGGCTGTTTTACCGTTTTGCCCGGCATAACGCCTGGATTTATCAGCAACAGGTTGAGTGGGTGCAGCAACGTTGGTGGCGCAAACATCGTCAGCAGATGGCGCTGGCGGACTGGGTGTTGGTCGGGCCGCTGGGGATCACGCCTGATGTGTGGCTGAGTGTGATTAATCAGTCCCATTGTCGCCCGGAGCCCCTCAGGGAAAAAACCGGTCCGGCAGTTCGCCTGTTGCGTTCTTTTGTCTCGGATAGTGAGCAACGGGAAATCCAATTGGCGAAAATGGCGGTGAATCAGTGGCGAAGCCAGCATCAGGAATCCTTGAAGTGTACGCCGCTGCACTGTTACTGGCTGGGCTCTGCCGCTGTCTGGCAGGGGTTTGCCGCCCAGATGGCGGTGCGGTTTCCTGATGTGGTGTTACCTGAACAGCCGCAATACTGGCGCGGTATTGACACCCTGGATGAGATGATTGACCTGCTGAATGCGACAACAGGCAGTCAGGCGACTATTTTGTGCGCAGGTTGCCAGTGTGTGGTCAGTGAGGCGGAGTCAGCCTTGCCGGCGGGTGAAGCGGCTTTTATTTGGTTGCTGAAAAAAACCGGCAAAGTGGCGTTGACCCGCGGTGAATATTTTCAGACTCAAGAGGATGAACAGGTTATGGATGTGGCGGCCCGGGCGCTGATGCAGGCGGATATCACCCAGCCACCGGAACCCTGTTTTCTGTTTTCCCAGCCGGAGGTTTCCTCACTGGAAGAGACCGGCTGGAATGTCACTCAACATGTGCAGGATCTCAATTGGGGCAATATTGGCGGGATGGAAGCGGTCGTGGTGCAAACACTGGCGGCTATCTCGGCGGAAAATACCGGCCAGCCCTGTGGGTGGTTAGCCCGTGATCCTCAACATGCTTTAGCGTTTGGAATAGTGAAATCTTATGGCACTGCAAGAGAATAAATTACAACCTGTTTCAGTGGTGAATACACTCATCTTACTGGTGGGAACCATTACCCTGTTGGTTTCGTTAGTTGGCCTGGGATGGTGGTTTTGGGGAGAACACCAAACCACGGATACCGAGACGTTCAATCATTTGTTACGGGTTTGTGGAATAGCCTGGGTGCTCATGGTGGTGGTGAGTATGCTGGGTTTTATCACGGTTACGTTGTTTGTCAAAAACAAAGTGACTGACACGAAGCCGGATACCCGGCCACTTTTTCCCGTCAGCAAACCGTATAATTATGGTGATTTAGGCGATCGCCTGTACCGTCGTTACGGGATGTTCTGGTGGTATAAAGTCCGTATCTTGTTGTTGGTGGGCGAACCTGAACAGGTGGAAGCCATCGCGCCGGGGCTGACCACCCAA